>CAZOBX010000066.1:6364-24384 GCA_964578045.1 uncultured Kangiella sp.
ATCATGTACTGGTATCGTAATAAAAAACGAAAAGAGTTTGTCCGCTTGCAAGCGTTATGGAAAGAGTTTTTAGAATAAGGGCAAAGGTTCACAGCTATTACTTTGAACGAGATATTAGCTGCTTCAAAATACAATCAAATAGCTGGTTATCATTTGAGCCATATTCATTAAAAAAGAAAAAATGGGAACCCCCATAAAACTTAGAACCACTAATCCCATTAATGCCATACTGCCATACTGTGCATTCCAACGCTCATATTGATAGGCATGCTGTCTGGTTAGAAAATAGGGCAGAATGTAATGTCCGTCTAATGGACCAATCGGCAGCAAGTTAAACAACATCAAGAGTATGTTTATAAATGCCATATACTGAAGGAAAGTGACCGGCCCCGTTTGTGTCAGGTATGCTATATCAAATTGAAATGCCGCGGCTAATAAATTGATGCTTAGAAAAGCCAATATTAAATTCATTCCGGGACCGGCTGCCGAAATCCAGGCTGAAGCATAATAAGAATTAAATCTTCTTGGGTTAGTTGGTACTGGTTTCGCAAAGCCAAAACCAATGGTTATGACCATCAATAACCCCATAGGATCAATGTGTGCAACGGGGTTAAGGGTTAACCTACCCATTCTTTCTGCAGTATCATCACCGAAATATTTTGCCGTCCAGGCATGACCAAACTCATGAAAGGAGAGTGAAATGATGATCGCTAACAATATTAATATGAATAGCTCGACCTGTCCTTGAAATAATAAATTTATCACAGCTTTGCCTTTTCGTGAATTCTAATTTTCAATACTAGGCAAATAATAAATATGATTGCCCGGATAATCACTACTTTCTTCAACGGTAATGGTTTTGTACCAAGGTTGCTGGGTCATTGATGCATACAGTGAGCTCCAACTTTCATCATTATTGGTATTGATTTCTAACCGGCAGATCTGGGTATTACAACTTATAGTTTGGACTATATGATCGCCATTTAAGTCGTTTTCTGACAAAAAATTGGCGATCGAATTCTCGTATAGGTAGGACCAATCATTTTTATCACTAGAGTCACTAAAACTCTTTTTAATGGCTTCCAGTTCGCTTCCTGATAATTCAAGGACAATGCCTTTGAAACGATCAACAAAAGAGTCTTTCATACTTTCTTCAAAGTCCTGCATAGACATTTTTTTCAACGGCGTATTTTTTGTTTCAATTGGGAGGGATGCCGCTTCGGAAGCAGTTTCGCTTTCTTTGTCAAAAGATACAGCTTTTTGTCCTTTAAACGAGCTCGCCAACTGGGCCTTTAAAGCCTCTATCTGGCTGCTCTGACTTTTGATGGTAAGCCTTTGGCTTGCTAGATCTTGGCTCAATTTGATCAAAGCCAGGTCTGGTTGCGGCTGATGTTGATAATTTTCGGTCGGGTTTGTTGAAGGCCGGTTTTGGCTAGCTGTTTTCAAATGAAACCACCCGGCGGCAGACGCAAAGCCTAATAAAAACAAGGTCAAATTTAAGATAACGGGTTTATTCAATTTCGATTCCTTTGGTCTGTTTGCAACAAAATTTTATTCACCTTTCGACTAGAGTCCTTGTTGAGCAAGTTGCGCCACCATAGCAAATTACGGTTGGTGTGGTCACCTGTTTTTATGTTACTCCCGGTTAATAGTTGCTTTATTATTTATGACGAATAGTCAAATATAAAATTCCCTTAGTCTAACGCTTTAAATTAAAATGCTGTGCTGCAATAAATGACGCATTCGGCTACTTATCAGTGAATAATAGGCCTAAACAACAATAAGTTCATTAAAAACAACAAGATAGATGGTTTGTATTGTGGTCAGACTATCTGATAGTATAACTAACTAGCAATAACAGGTCGGAGTAGCTTGAGTCAGAGGTGTCGGCCGGTTACTCTTCAGCAACAATAATAACATCGGACCAGTGAACAAAAAGCCTGAAAATAGGGCCTTTTGGGAACAACGAGCTAATTTCCATCAGTTCAAAAAATATTAATTATAAGAAGTAACCTAAATCGTAGGAGAAGGAATCGTGAGAAATCAAAACAAATTGTTAGTGTCCCTTGCTGTCAGCATGGCGCTCTATGGGACTAACGTCGCAGCTGCTGAAGCTGAGCAAGACGAGGAAGCTAGTAATGTAGTTATCGTTACGGCTCAAAAGCGGACGGAGCGTGTCACAGAGGTTCCGATCGCTATTTCTGTATTCAGCGCAGAAGCAATTGACCAGACCGGTATTCAGGAATTAAGAGAATTAGGTGATTTCATTCCTAATATGGTAGTCACTCAGGGGACTGATTTTAATTCAAGAATCATAATTCGTGGTGTGGGTGCTCCAAGTCGTAATATCGGTTTCGATTCGCGAGTAGGGGTATATTTGGATGGTGTATACCTGGGACAAGGGCCATCAGTTAACCAGGATTTAATTGATTTGGAACGAGTGGAAGTTCTGCGTGGACCACAAGGAACTCTTTTTGGCAAGAATACCGTTGCCGGTGCGGTCAGCTTAATTTCAAAAAAGCCTAGCGGAGAGTTTGAAGGAAAGGCAACCATTAACGTCGGTAATTTTGATGCGGTCGAAGCCAAATTAAGCGTCGACTTTTCCTTAACCGAGACGGTTAGTGCAAAGATTGCTGTTTCTTCTCGAACAAGAGATGGATATATCAAAAACGTGTATACAGAAGGTCAATTGCCGACTACCTTAAATACCGTAGTTGCGGGTGTGCCTCTTATTGGTATTCCTTTGCCTTTCCCTATCGAAACAGTTACACCGCCCGATACCAGTGATGAATTAAATAACCAGGATACACAGTCCTATAGAGTTCAATTGAGAATACAGCCAAGCGATAATTTAGATATTAATATCGCTATTGATGGTTTGGAATCAGAGAGGATGCCAATATTAGGTGTTCCACTAACCACTTCTTTCGGTGATACGCCGTACCATTTTGCCGATGTAGACAACAATGAGGTTAATTTTAGTTTTCAAGGCCGGGAAGAAAAAGATATTACCGGAGTTAACGTGAATGTTGACTATGATTTTGATAACGAATTTGCACTACGTTCGATTTCCGCATATAGAGATACCAATATTATTTACCAAAATGATACCGATTATTCTCCTCTTGATTTCTTGTACTTATATTATGAAGATACCTATGAGCAAACCACCCAGGAATTTCAGTTGATTTCTCCGGATGATGCCGATTTCAAATACGTTGTTGGTCTGTATTATTATGACCAGGAAGCTACCACCCAGCGTGATGCCAGAGGTGGAAACGCGGCAGCATTCTTCGGGGTTCCAGTTTATGATCCAGTCACTGGAACAGGTGGAGCATTCAATAACGGTACGGTTGATACTCAAAGTACCGCGCTATATATTAGCGGTAGCTACCAAATTAATGACGATTGGAAGCTCGGTTTTGGTGCTCGTCAATCATCCGAAACAAAAGATGTTAATTGGGTCTTAGACGGAACTACTTCCGGCGCGTTTGGAATAGGATCAACTCCAGCTGGTGGATTAATTGATTCGCGTAAAGATACTAATTTCTCGCCAGCGCTAAGTATTAATTATGCGATTTCTGACCAAACCAATACTTATTTTAAAGCTTCAACCGGTTTTAAATCAGGCGGTTTCAATTTAGATTTTATCACTCCTAGTGCTTTAGATCAGGGAATCGATTTTGACAAAGAAACAGTGACCAGTTACGAAGTTGGCCTTAAAACCAGCCTGCTCGACGAGCGTTTGTCGCTTAACATTGCTTATTTCGATGCAAACTACGAAGACTATCAGGTGAATCAGTTTTTTGACTTAGGCTTTGACCCCGTTACAGGCACTCAGCTTACCTCGATACAAATTACTAATGCGGCAGAAGTCGATACCAGTGGTTTGGAAATAGAAGCGACTTTTAAAATTAGCGATTCATTAACCGTTAATGGTTCATTAGGTTTTCTAGATGCGACGTTTGCGAGTTTCCCCGGTGGTTCGTCGGCAATTGATGAGGATACAGGTGCCAGCATACCAGTCGATGCTGCCGGCAATGATTTGCCCTATGCGTCTGACATTAATGCAGCTTTAGGCATTCAGTATTACACTAACTTTGATTCGATCAGCACCGATCTACTATTGAGATTAGATGTGACTCATAATGGTGAATATTTCACTACTATCCAAAACGAAACAACACGAGAATTGACCGGTACTCACCCATTAACTTTTGCGCTTGACTTGCCACATTCTGCGGCGGCTGGAGCACAACCGGTTACCATAGATTACGGTCATATCGATGCTACTACCATGGTTAATGCTCGTATTGGCTTAATCGATCAAGAAGGATATTGGGAAGTATATTTATGGGGACGTAATCTAACTGATGAAGACACACCGGTTGATAGCTTTCGGGAATTCTTCGGTACATTGGTGAATACACCTCGCCAACCACGTACTTACGGTGTTGAGGTAACCTATAACTTCTAGCCTTTGCTTGCCAGTTAGTACAAAAAGGGAAACTTCGGTTTCCCTTTTTTATGTCTACTGAAAGATCAAATATTGCAAAGAGCCATGGTGGAGGTGTATTGTTTAGATAGCATCAGGCAAGTTCTCCAACAATACTCGCTTAACGTTCTCGCCCATTATCAATCGGATATCGTTTTCGGACATATTGAGTTTCAATAATTCATCAACAATTTGCGGTAGGCCGGTCACATCAAAAACGCTGGCAATCGCACCATCAAAATCAGAGCCGAGAGCAACATGTTTGACCCCAATCAAATCCGAAGCATATTTTATGGCTTTGGCAATATCTCTTGGTAGAGTGCCACAAATAGCTTGTTCAAACATGGCTATACCAACCACGCCACCGTTATTGGCAATCTTTTTTAAATGCTCATCAGAAAGATTTCGCACATTGTCACAAGTTCCTTTAACACCTGAGTGTGAAATCAAAATAGGTTTGGTAGCGATAGCCAAAACATCATCAATTAATTTTGGCGAAGCATGTGATAGATCAACAAAAACATGTTTCTCTTCCATGGCACTGATCAGACTGTGACCAAACTCTGTGAGTCCGCCTTTGTCAATTCCATGGGCAGAGCCACCAACTTCATTGTCAAAAAAATGAGTCAATCCGATCATACGGATACCGGCCTGATAAACAATTTCGAAATTGGCTAAATCGCCCTGTAACGCTTGAGCACCCTCAATACCAAGAAATCCGGCTGTTATCTGATTGTCAATTTGTCTTTCTTCTAAATACCGACTCAGATCCTGACGAGTTTTGATGACCCTGAGCTTTCCATTCGACCGTTGCGCGAACTGGTGTAAACTCTGGCTTTGCACTACCACCCTTTGAGTGAGATCAAACCAGGAGGAGATCGGCCGACCTTGAATAATAAGAGGTAAGGTCAACTGATCTGAAGTACCGCTATTTTTGTCAAAATTAAGTCCGCGTGGAACCTTGTTAACAATAGTAAACGCCTGTAACGCCATATTGGCTTCAATCATTCTTGGCAAATCTTCGTGGCCATATTGATGTCGCTTATTTATATCTCTGTCCCAAAGTAAAACATCACTATGTAGATCAGAAATAAATTCCAGTGACTGATAAAGCTGATTGGCTTTTTCACTGGCAATGTATGGCCCTTGATTGATTAAGGTGTTGAAGTGCTGGTCGACAATCGAAGGAACAAAAATTCTAACTAAAATATAAATTATGGTTAAAAACAGAAGCAATCCGATGATTGATTTTTTGACTTTATTTTTTGCTAGTTGGCCGGGCATTATTACTCCAGTTCTATTAAAATCTGATTATTGTTGGTTGGTTCCATGTTACTCTTATACTGGTAATTCTTCAAAATGTGCTTTTTAGAATTTTGTTGTTCCTAGTAGTTTGGAAAAATAGAAATATGTCCGGCTCTAAAAAATTCAATTCAACCACAGCGATCGCAGTTGTCATTGCTAATATGATCGGCACCGGCGTTTTTACCAGTCTAGGGTTCCAATTATTAGATATTCAATCAGGATTCGCTTTGTTGATGTTATGGATAGTCGGCGGAGTGACTGCACTTTGTGGTGCGTTAACTTACGCAGAATTAGGAGCCGCGCTACCGAGAAGCGGCGGCGAATATAATTTCTTAACTCACTGTTATCATCCGATTGCCGGTTTTATTTCCGGCTGGATATCATCAACCATTGGGTTTGCTGCGCCGGTTGCACTAGCCGCCATTACCTTTGGCATCTACTTAACCTCGGTATTTCCTTTTTTGTCCAAAACAGGGCTAGCGATTGGTTTGATTATCGTACTTTCGTTTGTTCATGGAACCACCCATAAAAACAGTGCTGGTTTACAGTGGATATTTACCTTGATTAAATTACTTTTGATCAGTTTGTTCTGTATAGCTGCGATTGTCATAGTAGATATCCCTCAACCCGTTTCTTTTATGCCGATAGTCAGTGATTGGAAGGTGGTTTTTAGCGGTTCCTTTGCAGTTTCATTGATATATGTAAATTACGCTTATAACGGTTGGAATGCGGCTACCTATCTTAGTAGTGAATTGAACGAACCGCAAAAGACTTTGCCGCGAATTTTACTTACAGGCACGTTATTGGTAACAGTGACCTATGTAGCACTTAATTTTGTATTTCTTTATTCTGCACCGATAAGCGAGATGGCAGGTAAGGTCGAAATTGGCTATGTGGTTGCACAGTCAATATTTGGTGAAGTAGGAGCCATGGTGACGGGTTCTATCATGGCCTTGCTCCTGGTTTCGACGGTGAGCGCGATGACCATTGCCGGTCCGAGGGTTTTACATGTGATAGGAGAAGATTTTCCGTTATTCAAAAGTTTGTCAGTTATGAATTCTTCCGGTATACCTACAAGAGCAATTTATATTCAATCAGCGATCGCGCTGGTTTTTGTTACAACATCCAGTTTTGAATCAATCTTGGTTTTTTCAGGTTTTGCTTTGGCACTCAATAATTTTTTTGCCGTTCTGGGAATTTTTGTGCTTCGTTTTCGGCAACCTGATTTACCGAGACCCTACAAAACCTGGCTGTATCCGCTGCCACCGATTCTATTTTTAATCCTGATTGGATGGACACTCATCTACCTATTAAAAGAGAAACCACAAGAGGCATTGATGAGCTTGCTGATGGTTGTGATTGGCGGGATATTCTATTTTGTATCCACCCGATTGGGGAAGAAAATAGAAGCATAACTAACCTCAAATTTCGTCGCGAATGTTACCGTATAGTTTGCCTCTGTATTCATTAATGGAGCTACTTTTTGCCAAGGGCAAAAATGCTCCTATAAATTCGACTTACTCTCTTTAGTAGGCAAATGAATTAATATCCATTTCTTTAAGTTCACCATAATTCTTAGCTTTTTCGCGAATATCTGCAGCTTTTCCAATCAAAATAAATTGCAGGTTTTCGTTTGGGAAAATGGCTTTAGCTATTTGATTGGCTTTGTTTACATCTAAAGAATCAACTTTATTTTGAAAGTCGTTGATGAAAGAATCATCCAAATTAACAGACCAAAGACGAGACAGCAATTGAGCCAGTTGGGTACTGGTTTCATAGCGGGGAGGGAATTGACCTTTGACATAGGATTTTGCTGATTCAAGGGTTTTTTTATCGATCCCTTTGTTCCAAATTCGTTGGTAAGTTTTAAGCGCTAAATCAACGGCTTCAAAAGTTGTTTCCTTTTTGGTGAAGGTAGAAATTACAAAATTTCCTGCCTGGGACTGGCTGTTAAATTTACTGCGAGCGCCATAAGTCAATCCAGAATTAACTCTTAATTCATCGTTTAGCCAGGAAGTAAACCTAGCCCCAAGGATTGTATTAATAACCTGTATTGCAACTTTATCCGGATGATTCGAAGGAATACCATTACCACCAATCATAAAAGTGGTTTCAATAGCATCCTCTTTATTGATTAACCAAACGTTTGATTTTGACGGTGTGGTAAAGCCTGATAAATCAAGTGGAGTTATTTTTTTGGACTTCCAACCAGAAAACAGCCGACTAATTTCTTTCACTACTTCTTGAGTTTTGAAATCGCCTACCAGAACTAGAGCGCTATTATTAGATGAATAAAGTTTGCCGTAGAAGTCTTTCACTTGTTGTAGAGATATCCGTTTAATGCTTTTAATATCACCTTCTACTGGATTACCGTATAAATGATTTTGATAGTACATTTTATTAAATGCGCTAATAATAACATTACGTGGTTGCTCTCGACTTTGTTTAAGTTGATCGAGGTAGCGAGTTTTCTCTTTAGTAAATTCTAACTTGTCAAACTTTGGTGTTAGAATAATATCTCGAAAAACAGGTAATAGTTTATCAATGTCCTTGCTGGCAATCGATAAACTAACCCTGGAAGATTCTGTTGCAACAGTAGTCGAAAAGTTTGCGCCGTGAAAAGCAAATAGATCTTCAATTTCCTTCTTACTCAAATCGCCACTGCCATAGCTTAATGCATTGCTTGTCAGAGTTGCCAAACCGTAGTCTATGCCATCATTCACGGCACCCGCTTTAGTGACCATTAAGATATCGATCAACGGCACTTCATGTTGTTCCATTAAATAAACAGTTAATCCGTTATTTAAGGTCAATTTTTCATAGCTTGGTATTCTAAAGTCAGCATATACAGTTTGAACGGAGAAGCCAGCGAATAAACCTATGGCTAAGATTATGGTTTTCATTTTATAAATCTCCTTCTTTACTGTCTTTTTCAGCGGCTAATATTCCCACTGTGCGATTGGATTTAATCAGGTATTTACCTGTAACACGCTTGATATCATTAGTGGTCACTTTATTCATATCAGCAATAGCGCTAAACATTTTCGAGTGGTCGCCAAAAAACAAACTGTAGGTACCCAGTGTGTTGGCTTTGCCATTAATTGTCGCTAAAGTTCGATAAAAATCCACTTGAGCGATATTTTTGATTTTAGTTAATTCTATATCTAGAACACCGGATAATATTATTTTGTTTATTTCTGCGATCATGGCTTTCTCAAGTGTTTCCGCCGGTACCCCATTTGCAGCCGTTGCCCAGATATAAAAAAGATTAGGGTCAAAAGATTCTGGCATATAGGTAAATACGCTGGTTGCAAGTTGTTGATCATTGATCAAGCTTCTGTACAAGCGAGAACTTTGGCCATCGCCCAAAATCGAAGCTAGCATACTAAGAGGGTAATAATCCTGGTGGCGAGTTTCAGGGATATGAAAAGCCATTAGAATATTAGCGGAAGTCACCGATGACTTTTGCACGTAGACGCGACGTTCACCGATTTGTTTGGGTTCTATGGTGTGAACTTTTCTTGGTTCAGGTTGAGCTTTGATTGGTTCAAAATAGGTTTGGGCTAATTTTTTGACTTGTTTTACAGTAACATCACCTGCAATAACAACAACTGCGTTATTCGGAGCATAGTAGGTTTTATGATAGTCTTTAAGATCTTGCATTGACCAGTTATCAATATCCGATTGATGTCCTATCACACTCCAACTGTATGGGTGTGCGCGAAAAGCAGAACCTTTAACTTGTTCATGCAACATTCTAAAATTTGAATTTTCCAGTCCGGTGGTTCTTTCTGAAGTAACGACGCCTCGTTCGCTCTCTACCATTTTTTCATTAATCGCCAGGTTTTCTATTCGGTCGGCCTCCAGTTTAAAAATAATTTCCATCGAACTAGAAGGGAACCAGTTAGTATAGGCTGTAATATTTTCGGATGTGTATGCATTGTTTGCCCCACCAGCAGCTTCCATCACTCGGTCAAATTGTTTTGGGCCGTATTCCTTTGCTCCATTGAACATCATGTGTTCAAAAAAATGGGAGAGGCCAGTGATCCCTGGATATTCGTTTCGCGAACCTACTTTCCAGAATAAGTACATATTGGCGTTTGGGATGGAATGATCTTCCAAAACATGAATAGTCATTCCGTTCTTTAGGGTAAATGATTTCACATCTTCCAGTTTTGTGACTGCGCCAGCCGATAGGCTAATAATTGCACAACACAAAAAGGCCAGGGTTTTGTTCATCGCGATTCTCCTAGTATTAGTAGGTACTGATTGTATTGCGAAAAGAATTTTGTGCAAGTGTGAATAGTAACAAAGAATTAAAAAGCAGAGAGTGAGGAGGGACAAAGTAAGGTTTTGATCCCCTCTCCCTTGACAGGAGAGGGTGATATAAGTTTACTTCACACCATGCGTCAGTTTTTTTAGTAACGGTGTGATTACTAAGAAAAATAGTGCAGCAGCAAATCCTACCTTGGCTGAGAATATAAAAAGGTCGTCATAAGTCGTTAAAGCGAAAGCAACATCTTTGACTTTGCCTGCATCAGTTTCAATTGCTGACAGTTTATTGAACTCTGCGGCAAGAATTTCGGAATAGGAAGTGCCTAAGAACCAAGCCCCCATCATTATGCTAACTACTCTCTTTACCGATAATTGAGTAACAGCTGAAAGACTGATCGGTGATAATATGAGTTCGCCGATTTCCAAAACAAAATAGGCCGCGACTAAAATCCAAACACTGACCAGGGCGTTTTCAGCGGTCGAATGTATGCCTGCAGAAAGTACCAGAAAGGATAGCGCCGCAAATAATAGGCCGATAGCCATTTTAAGTGGCGTACTTGGGTTCATTTTTTTCTTATCTAAGACTGGCCATAACCATGCAAATAGCGGTGTCAAAAGAATAATAAAAAATGCGCCTAAGAATGTTAGTTGGCCAGCTTTCCACTCTGCTCCTAACATATTTCTATCCATCACACGGTCAGAAAATGCTAGCCAGGATCCATAGGTTTGCTCGTAAAGAGCAAAAAATAGAAGCCCAGCAAGTATAATCATTAGCAATGATATCATTTGATCTCTTTCGATTTTGCTGCAGTGTTTGGTCACAAACCAGGTCATTCCGATAATAAGGGTTATGCTAATGGCATGCAAAAACAAAATAACAGGTGTTGCTGCAGGAAGAATGCTGCCTAGCGATAGAAAGAGAGAATGGGTTTGCACTAGCGCCCAGACAACAAAAACAGCCGCTAGTCCGCCAATATAAATCCAATGTTCTACAGAAATCCCTACGGTTTTGTGACATAATTTTTCGGGGAAATTGGACTCAGCATGTCCTTCAAGATATTTTTGACCGAAAATAAATACTAATAGACCGGCAATCATACCTATACCGGCCAAACCGAAACCATATTTCCAACCATAAGTTTCCCCTAAATATGCACAAATCAGAGGGGCTATTGTCGCACCTAAGTTAATACCTGCATAAAATATGGTGAACCCGGAATCTCGTCTTGGATCATTTTTTTGATAGAGTTTGCCCACAATTGTGGATATATTAGGCTTAAGAAAACCGACTCCGACGATTATTAATGCCAGGGAAAAATAGAAGAATTGTAGTGCGTAAGTATCTTGTACAATCACACCGTTAACTTTGCTAGCCTGAAATCCCTCATACGCCATACCAAAATGGCCTAATACCAACAGGCAAGCACCAAAAATAACAGCTTTCCGCATACCTAGATATCGATCCGCTAACAATCCACCAAGAACAGGCAATGCGTAGACTAGCGCGCCATAGGCACCAATTAAGTTATATCCATATTCATCAGTAAACAGATGATATTTAATCAGATATAAAAACAATAAAGCCTTCATGCCATAAAACGAAAACCGCTCCCACATTTCAGTGAAAAAGCAGATATAAAGCCCTTTTGGATGACCTAGAAATTCGTTTTGGGGATTAGATTTGACTGACTCAGACATCGAGCGTGCTCCTTTGGGGGAATCTTAGTATTTTATTGAAGCCACTGAGTTTACAGATAATGTATTGAATTTGCGAATTTATACGGTATATTCCGGGCAGATAACGTTTTTATCTACTAAACTGGTTTATGTTTAAACAATAAACATTATACCTATAATTGAGATAGCGGCTAAATGGCAGTAGCCTAATTCTATACGCAAATTCAGTCAGTGGTATTTCACAAGCAATCTGACGTCTGAGAGTGTCAAATTGTCTATGGTATAGCAGGTCTATTTTGTCTGCGGATATAGTTAAAAACCACATGACTCTAGATAAATACATCATAATACTCGTACTTCAAATAAGTCTATGTTTGTCGAGCCTAAGTGCAAAAGAAAATAGCCTCGATGAATACTCAAGTGAACCACTAAGAATTGTTTTTGTTGAAGATAACGCTCCATTCAGTTTAATGCTTCCCGACGGAACCCCGACTGGTTTATATGTCGAGTTCTGGCAACTGTGGTCAGAAGTTAATAACGTTCCGGTTGTCTTTATCGCCGATACGATGACCAATAATATAAAAGCACTTAAAAATAACGATGCTGATTTTCATATCGGTCTATTTGTTAACGACAAACGTCTAGAATGGGGAGATTTTTCGATCCCAATTCACCGAGTCGACACAGGCGTTTTTTTCAGAGGCAATGATAAAAAACTATCGAAATTACATGAAATGTCCGGGCAGAAAGTAGCGGTACTAAAGGGCACGTTTCAACTACATTACCTTAAAGAAAAATATCCCGAACTAAAACTGCTGCCGTTCGAACAGCCAGAATTGGCGTTAACCGAATTATTAAATGGCAAAGTCGATGCGATTGTAAGTGAGATACCCCATATGAATGCGCAAATAGCTAAAATGGGTCTGCGTGGTGTATTTCGCTTGAATGACGAAAAACTTCTTACCAATGAAGTAAGAGCATTTGCCCCAAAGAGTAAGCGGGCAATTATTTCTCTGGTGAATGCAGGAATTCAACGAATTCCTGTTAATAGACTTATTGAACTGGAAAAAAAATGGCTACCTGATTCGGTGCCATTTTTCAACGATCAAGTGTTGCTAAATATTCTTACCAGCAAAGAGAAGGAATGGCTTAAGAGTCATTCTACTCTTAAGTTGGGCATTGACCATTCGTGGTTTCCTTTTGAATATGTCGATTCTCACGGTAAGTATGTGGGCCTTAGTTCTGACTATGTTGATATAGTTAAACATAAACTAGCGATCAATTTAAAACCCGCTTTTGAACATAATTGGAATACAGCATTTGAAGCACTCAAACAGGGCGAACTTGATGTAATTTCTGCAATTGTAAGAACCGATGAAAGAGCCAAAATTATTAATTTTACCGAACCTTATATTTCGCTTTCTTCAGTTATTACCACTCGTAAGGATGCATTTTATGTACTAGGCATGAATGATCTTCTTGGCAAAAGAGTCGGCGTAATCAAAGGATATGTATTTGAAGATTACATCAGCAAAGATCACCCAGATATTCAACTAGTGGGTGTTGAAAATGTCAAAGACGGATTGGAAAAACTAAAGAATAATGAATTAGATGCATTTATTGACGCACTGGCATCCATTAACCATGAAATAAACAAACAAAACCACAACGGCATTATTGTGGCTGCGTTTACGCCTTATAAGCTGGAACTGTCGATGGGAGTACGTAAAGGATTGGAACCATTAGTTAATATTTTGAATAAGGCTCTTTCTACCATCGATACTAAAAAGCAATCGATGATCGCCAATAATTGGTTATCGGTGGCGGTCAATTTAGGAACCAGTCTTAAAACATTTGCTCTCTGGGCGATACCTATTGTCATTGGTTTTTTGTTGATCATACTTTATGTTTTGAGAGCAAATCGCCGAATGGTATTTGAGATCGTTGAAAGAAAAAAGATCGAAAAATCTCTTGAAAAAGCGAAACAAAAAGCCGAAAAAGCAAATCAGGCAAAGGACAATTTTTTGGCTAATATGAGTCATGAAATTCGAACCCCGATGAATGCAGTTGTGGGAATGTCTCATCTATTATCCGAATCAGGCCTAACTGAAAGACAGCGTGACTATAACAATACACTTAAGGTTTCCGCGGCATCTTTGTTGGTACTTATTGATGATATTTTGGATCTCTCAAAGGTTGAAGCAGGTAAGTTAGTACTTGAAATTCGTCCTTTCAAACTCACGGATGTTATGAAAAATATTAATGATCAGATTGCACTGACTGTCGACCCGCAAAAAATCAAGATTAACCTTGACGTTGCCACAAACATACCTGAGACTTTATATGGAGATCCCGTTAGGCTCGGTCAAGTATTATTAAACATAGCCAATAATGCTGCAAAATTTACCAAACAAGGAATAATTGACATAAGTGTTATGCTATTGAACAACACAAAAGAACAAATTATTCTTCAGTTTTGTGTGTCGGATACTGGTATTGGAATGACTTTAGAGCAACAAAGGAAACTTTTTAAAACTTATAGCCAGGCTGATTCATCAACTACCAGAAAATTCGGAGGCACTGGTTTAGGCCTGACCATCAGCAAGGAATTATGCGAATTGATGGACGGTACCATTTGGCTCGAGAGTAAGTCAGGAGTTGGCAGCCGATTCTATTTTACCGCGACATTTGAGTATAGCGCCGACAAGTCGACAGTTGATGTTCTTGAAACTAATGTGGATCCGCGGGAGCAACTGTCGATATTGTTAAATAAAAAAATTCTGTTGGTGGACGATAATCAGATAAACTTGACGGTGGCAAAAGCAATATTGATGAATGCCGGACTAAAAGTCGATACCGCAGTAAACGGTCGATTAGCCATTCAGGCCGCTACAAAAGCAAAATACGATGCAATATTAATGGACATACAAATGCCTGTAATGGACGGATTTGAGGCCACAGAGCATATTAGAAACGAGCTCGGCTTTAAGGCAATTCCTATCATTGCGGTTTCTGCCAATGTTATGAAGAAGGATATCGAAAAATCTCTAAAGGCCGGAATGAATGCTCACATCGCAAAACCCTTGAGGGTCGATCTGTTGCTTAAGACTTTAGCGGAGCATATGTCTTGATCTGGAGTCATCAAATACTCCGGTTAGAATAATTCGACTAAAGATATTTTCGAGGATAATCATAAATCATCAAATAGATTCTTGGCCTATACCGTAGCTCACGGTAAACTGACGTTTTAGTCAAAACATAATAAGAAATGAATTTCCTGATTATTATTATTTTTATCGGTTTGGGATGGCTGGCAAAAAATTACCGGTGGATCAGTGACAGGCAGACTAGCCTGATTAATCGCTACGTTATTTTTATTTGTTTACCTGCGATCATATTTCTTAAAATACCTCAGTTAAATATCGACCAGAATGTTATTTTTCCAGTCGTCATGGCGTGGTTGCTGATACCGATTGTTGCTATATTTGTCTTGGTACTAGCGCATATTTATTGTTGGTCCAGACAAGTAGTGGGATGTCTTCTTTTAATCGTCTGTTTTGGCAATACTTCATTTGTCGGTTTTCCGATCATTCAAGCTTTTTATAATGAGCAAGCTATCGCTTTTGCAGTAATATACGATCAGGTTGGGTCATTCTTGAGTTTAGCTATCGTTGGTAATTTTTTTATCGCCAAATATTCTATTGCGCATGATGAACATCGCCAGGAGCCAGAAAAGCAAGTTAACAGTAGTAGAACAATAGGAGGGTTTTTGGTTAAAGTGATTTCGTTTCCACCTTTTGTTGCATTACTAGTGGCTTTTGCAACAAGGGACTATCCTTTTCCACAAGCCATCAAGGATAGTTTTTGGTTAATTTCTTTGACCTTAGTCCCGGCAACCATGTTTTTAGTTGGGAGTCATTTTGAGCTCAAGATCCCTAAAGAGCTTATAAAGCCACTTGGTTGGGCAATCGCGACAAAAATGCTATTAGCGCCAACCTGTGCATTGTTGTTTCTTGTGATATTTGACCAAAAAGGGTTGTCTTCGCAAGTCACCTTTATGGAATCAGCCATGCCGCCCATGGTAACTGCCAGTATTCTCGCTATTCACGCCAAATTAGCACCCAAACTGGCCGCTGCTGCAGTTGGATATGGCCTGGTGGCCGCTCTTTTGGTGATACCATCAGTTTATTTATTATCTAACTTGATTAAGTAGCGATTGTTCGAGGATAATGTCAAATTCCTGAAAGGGACAAGAAACCAAATAAGAGAACATAAAATGAGTTTACTAACGACTGCTAAAACAAATATCAAGTTAATGCTTCTATTAATAGCATCCGGTTTATTATTTGGCTGCGAACAGCAAGATAAAACCATTGTTGATATTAACGCATTTATCTCTGAGTCAAATATTGATACCTCAAAAGGCAGCTGGAAACAGGGGTTACCCAAACCGCCTAAAATGAGTTTTACCCAAGGAAAACAATATCTATGGCATCTACAGACGAATAAAGGAAAATTGGTCATTGAGCTCAAAGGCCAAGAATCCCCGATGCATGTTACCAGTACGATCTATTTAACCACTCTTGGATTCTATGACGATATTATATTTCATCGTGTGATCCCTGGTTTTATGGCGCAAAGTGGCGATCCGCTTGGAGTAGGGGTAGGAGGTCCAGGCTATTATTATATGGGTGAATTTGATTCCAAATTAACTCATAACAAAGCAGGGATATTAAGTATGGCCAATTCAGGCGCAGGAACAGACGGTAGTCAGTTCTTTCTTACTTTTAAAGCAACCCCGCATTTAGATGGTCGACACACGATTTTTGGCGAAGTCATTGAAGGGCTAGAAACCCTGAAAGAGCTGGCTAAGTTCGGTAGTCGTACAGGTAAAACTAGTGAAAAACTGCTGATTCAAAAGGCGACTATTGAAGTAAGGTAATAAAATTCAGGAGCGAGGAACTGGATACCTGGTGCGAGGGTGAGCTACTTTGAAAAAATGTCAAAACTCAGTCCTCTCCATATCTCTTTTAGGAGGTAGGGTTTTAGAACCTAGAACCTAGAACCTAGAACCTAGAACCTAGAACCTGGATTCCCATCTTTATATTTTTTATGAAAGAACAAATAGTACCTTTGCCGATAAAAAATGGCGTTTCTCCCAATAGTCTTTGGTTGCCCAAAGGGCGTTGGGAAACCATCTTTGAATATTTCCTAGAACAATTTCCTCATTTAAATTCGACGGAGTGTTCAAAACGTTTTCAGAGAAATGAAGTCGTTACTGCGGATGGTCAGGTTTTAACCGAAAGCAGTCTTTATCGAGCTGACCAACATATTTTCTTTTATCGAGAACTGGAAAATGAAGTTTTAATCCCATTCGAAGAAAATATCATTTATGAAGACGAGAATATTCTAGTCGCCGATAAACCTCATTTTTTACCAGTGGCACCGACAGGTCAATATCTACATGAAACCTTACTGGTCAGACTAAGAAGAAAACTACAACTCGATAATCTGGAACTTTGTCATCGTTTAGATCGAGAAACCGCCGGAATCGTTTTATTAACTAAAAAGCAAAGCGTTAGAGCGGACTATCATGCACTTTTTTCTGCTAGAAAAATCACTAAAATTTATCATGCGCTGGCGCCAACCCTTGAGCTTGATTTTCCTATTATACGAGCTAGTCGAATGATAAAGGGAACACCGTTTTTTAGAATGATAGAAACCAGTGGCAAGGCAAACTCGGAGACTCATATCCAATTACTCGAAAATAGGGGAGAAAACAGTCTTTATCAATTATCTCCAATTAGCGGTAAAAAGCATCAATTAAGGGTTCATCTTGCCGGATTGAATATGCCGATCATAAATGACCGTTTTTACCCTAAATTACTAGAAAGAAATATCGCTGATTATTCTTCGCCATTGCAATTATTAGCAAAATCGATCAAGTTTGTCGATCCACTTAGTAATAAAACGCAATATTTTGAAAGTCATTTATCGCTCTAATTTACCGTTTTCCTGCAAAGATAAATTATTGAATTTCTATTGCTGATTGTCTTCCCGCTAGTAAACTTGTAATTGTTAGTGATATTCTACCTAACCTCAACTCAGGATAAGAGTAGCCAGTAATCCCTTAAAGTATCAGTTTAAATAAGGGCTCATCGGCCAGTATCAGTGTTTTGGTGACTATCAAGGCAAGTTTGTGCGTGAATAGCGAGCGATTGAAAGCAAACTTAACGGGTCGAGTCGCTAAAAGACTGATGCTGGATGG
>CAZOBX010000067.1:0-24311 GCA_964578045.1 uncultured Kangiella sp.
GTCACGCCGGGGGTCGCGGGTTCGAGTCCCGTCCGCTCCGCCAAGAATTAACGCGCCTCTTACTCGGGCGCGTTTTTTTATGCCAATGCTTGGACTGTTTGACGCAGGAGGCATGGTGGCCGATGCGTCGATGTTATTATTAAATAATCAAATCATTAAATTCAAATAAGTGAATAATCGTTATGGTAATGGACAGTATTAGAGAAGGCGTAAAAAAGCCTTGGGCAAAAGTAGTTATTTTTGCCATTGTAATTTCGTTTGTCGGCGCGGGATATTTTACCTCCAGTCTTTTTCTGGGAGACCCAAACGCTGCTGCTGTTGTGAATGGTGAAAGTATCACTGTTCAGGATTTTCAGCGAGCTTATGCAAGAACCCAGCAACAATATGGTGATGCGTTTAAACAAATTGTTAAGACAGAAGAGCTAGAACGCAATTTTAGAGAAAACGTCCTTCAGAATTTGATATCCAGAAAAGTAACTATTCAAACCTCGGAAGAGTTAGGTATGCGTGTGTCTACTGGACAAATTCGTAACACCATCCAGGAGATGGAAGTGTTTAAATCAGAAGGTGTTTATTCGGCAGATCAGCTGGATCTGGTTTTAAGAAACAATCGAATGTCAAGAAGTCAACTAAGGCAAGATGTTAAGGATGATTTGGTACTGAGACAACTGACATCTGGAATTGCTGCAAGTGAGTTTGTATTACCGCAAGAGTCTCAAAACCAATACAAGATAATGGGTCAATTAAGAACTGGCAGAGCATTGCAAATCAAGTATTCATTATTTGACGCAGGGTTGGAAATTACTGACGAAGAAATCAACAATTATTACCAGCAGAGTAAAGAGTTATTCCGTGTTGAAGAAAAAGTTTCGCTAGATTACATAGAACTTTCCATTGACCAACTACAACAAAATATTAATGTCACCGATGATCAGATTTCAGAATTCTATAATGACAATCTGGATCGATTTCAGTCAGATGAACAAAGAAGAGTCTCGCATATTCTTATTTCTACGGAAGATGATGAGTCTGCTGCGTTAGTTAAAGCGCAATCCATAAAAACACGTTTGGACACTGGTGAAGATTTTGTGGCATTGGTCAAAACAGAGTCAAATGATGAGTTTTCAGCAGAAAGTGATGGCGATTTAGGCATTCTGGCGGATGGCGATATGGAGCAAGCGTTTGAAGACGCCATGAAAGCTTTGGAAAAAGTTGGAGATCTATCTGAACCCGTGCAAACGTCTTTTGGTTATCACATTATCAAGTTAACTGAGTTGGTTGCATCCGAAATTCAGACCATCGATGAAGTTAAAGATCAAATTATCGCATCTCTCAAAAAGCAGGATGCCGAAGAAATGTTTTATGCAAAATCGCAAATTCTAGAAGAAAAGTCATTTGAAATATCTGACTCGCTGACAGAAGTATCACAATTGGTTGGAATTGAAGTAAAAACTAGCCCCGCTTTTGGCCGCAAATTTGCTACAGGAGTCTTCGCAAATGCGGACGTCAAAGATGCTGCGTTCAGTGAAAAAGTTGTTTATCAGCAGAGCAATTCTGAGCTGATCAACATCAGCGATACGCATGTTATTGTGTTACGTCTAAATCAACATCAAGCCAGTGAGATTCAGCCACTTGATTCGGTGAAAGATAAAGTTGTAACGAGCTTAAAGTCGTCTATGGCGAAACTGGCGGCAATTGAATTTGGTGATTTGATTCAGCAAAAACTTCAGGCGAAAGAAAACATTGATGAAATGATGGCTGTTAAGAATATGCAGTGGAAAGATCTCGATAAAGTACGACGAACCAGCGCCGCGCTACCTTATTCTCAACTGCAGTCTTTTTTCAAAATGAACCGACCCGCAGCTGATAGTGCATCGATTGAAACCATGCAAGATAGCCGCGAGTATGTCATTTTGGTATTAAACACTGTTGAAAATGGCAATTTGGATAACGCCGAAAAGACTCTTGTTACTCAAACAAAACAAAGACTCAATCGTTTCTATGGTCAAGCGGATTATGGCTCATTAGTCGAGCATCAGCGAAGCATCGCAAGTGTTAATCGTAACGAAGATAATATTAACCGCTAAATCAGAAAAAGAGGTGTTAGCAATTAACCCCAGTCTATGTTGAAAAGTATTCTTTTTAGCACCTAGCAACTCGGTCTCTGAGTATTAAGAGACTGGGAATCTACTCAAATTTAAAGCAAGCAATCTGATAGTCCTGGCCAGTAGTGATCAAGGGTGGATTTTTTGAATGGCACTTTTGTTCAATATACGGGCAACGCTCGGCAAAAATGCACCCAGATAAATTGCCAGAGGCTTTCCGTCTGGCAGTTTGCGGTAGAAACTCTGGGAAACGACGGCGATAGAGTGGTGTACTGGCAAACAAAGCTTGAGTGTATGGATGAAGTGGCTCATCGAAGATTTGCGAAATATTGCCGTATTCGACCACCTGCCCACGATACATAATCATAATGGTATCCGCGATATGCTCGACCACATTCAAATCGTGCGAAATAAAAATAAAGGAAATGCCCATTTCTTCCTGTAAACTTTGCAATAAGTTCAGGATTTGAGCTTGAATCGATACGTCCAGTGCCGATAATGGCTCATCTGCGATAATAATGCTAGGTTCAAGTATTATCGCCCTGGCAATTGCTATACGTTGACGTTGTCCTCCAGAAAACATGTGCGGGTAACGGTATTGATGTTCTTGCGGCAAGCCTACTTTCTGAAGAACTTCGGCTATTTTATTTTTACGTTGTTTGCCGGAAAGTTTGGTGTTGATGATCAAGGTTTGTTCAAGAGAGTGTCCAATTCTTACCTGTGGATTTAAAGACTCATAGGGGTTTTGAAAAATCATTCTGATTTTCTTGAAGCGATATTTTCGATCTCGCTTATTAGTAAAGTTCAATTTTTGATCATTTAACCAAATGGAGCCTCGGGTTGGTTTTTCTATACCGATAATTTGTCTTGCTAATGTCGTTTTGCCGGAACCTGACTCACCAACAATCGCCAGCGTTTTTCCGGCCTCTAGTTTTAAATTGATATTCTGATTGGCTCTATTCATAGTTTTGCCGGTGAAGAACCCTCCTGGAACAGGGTAATCCTTACACAGGTTTTCTATCTTTAGTAATGACATTTATAACCCTTCCCGTGGCGGTTGAGCGTTTTTAACAAGATCGGTTTTATTTTTGTATTTATTTTGCTCTGCGACCAAATGGCATCGAACTTTGCCGTGGTTGGCAATGCTGATCAGCCGGACCGGCTTTACGCATTGTTTTTCGGCGATTGGGCAACGCGGGCCTAATCGGCAACCCACCGGCAATTCGTCAATGGAAGGAATTTGGCCACTAAGGGTAAACAGTCGACTGCCACGGGAATGACGTTTGCCAAATTGAGGAATGCTGCTTAATAATGCTTTGGTATACGGATGCTTAGGTGATTTTAAAATATTTTTGGTGGCAGCGTGTTCCATTAAATGTCCAGAGTAAATCACCCCTATTTTGTCGGTATTTTCAGACAATAGCGCAAAATCATGGGTAATTAAAATGACACCCACATCGTCTGTTTTATTGAGATTGACAATCAGGTCCAATATTTGTGCTTGTATAGTGACATCCAGAGCGGTAGTCGGTTCATCAGCGATTAGTAGTCTCGGCTTGCAGGCCAAAGCGATAGCAATCGCTACACGTTGATTCATACCACCTGATAGTTGATGTGGGTACAAACTGAGTATTTTTTCCGGATCGGTTATTCCGACCGAATCAAGCAATTCTATCGCACGAATTTTTCTTGCAGAACGAGAGTTTAAATTGTGCGCTGCAAGGGTTTCAAAAAGTTGCGTAGCGATACTAAAGCATGGATTGAGACTGGCTTTGGGATCCTGAAAAATGATCGCTGCTTTTGATGAAATATAAACTTGGCGATCTTGTCGTGACAATTTCATAAGATCTTCACCGTCCAAATTAAAGTAATCGGCCCGCATCGTCATCTTTGGTGATAATAATCCCATAATGGCCATTGCTAGCATACTTTTTCCAGAGCCTGATTCTCCAACGATGCCTAAACTTTCTCCAAAAGCCATGCGCAAGGACAGTCGGTCAATAATAGACAATGGTCCCGAGTGAGTATTGAGATCAACAGATAAATTTTCTATATGGAGTAAATTCATTTATTTTTTCTCGACGTCCATTGCGTCACGCAATCCATCACCCACCAGATTTATGCTAAGTAAGGTAAAAAAGATCGCTAATCCCGGAAGGGTGACGGTCCACGGCGCGAACATGATATTATCATGAGATTCCGATAAAATGGTACCCCATTCGGGATTGGGCGCTTGCGCACCCAACCCAAGAAAACCGAGCGCTGCTATTTCCAAAATCGCGGTAGAAAAGGCCAAGGAAAGTTGAACGATCACCGGCGGCAGTATGTTGGGTAAAATCGTATGAAAAAATAGTCGCACACGCGTGGCTCCGTCAAGTTGCATTGCGATGACATATTCCTTATCTTTTTCATGTTTGATTGCGGTGCGAGTGACTAAAACAAAATGTGGTATGAGTACTATGGCGACCGCATAAATGGCGTTAGGTAGTCCGGGGCCAATGATCGCGACAATAACCACCGCTAACAATAGTGACGGTAAAGCCAAAATAAAATCCATAATACGCATGATTAGCATATCCAGCCAGCTGCTGGCCAAGCTGGAAATTACGCCAAGGGTTAACCCAACAGAAGCAGAAAGCAGAACAACAGCCGTTGCCAGTGATAGTGATAATCTGGCGCCAAAAACTAATCGGGAAAAAATATCACGGCCAATATAATCAGTACCCAAAAGAAACTGAGTTTCGCCTTTGTCATACCACGAAGGGGGCATATGGATCGCGTCTGTAAATGTCAAAGTCGGATCATAAGGGGCCAAAAAATTAGCAAAAATAGCAATCAATGTAATCGTTGAAAAAATCACCAATGCAATAAAAGCCAACTTGTTTTGGTAAAAGTGGCGCCACCAGCGAGAATAAGTACTGGGGATGCGAGTCTGGTGATAAAACTGTGATTGCGAGGCCATTATTGACGCCTCTGTTTGGGATCAACAATCATTGACAAAATATCTAACAACAAGTGGGTCAAAATTACAAAGCTGGCGATGGCTAAAATACCGCCATGAATCACCGGAAAATCTCGGCGGTAAACGGCTTCTAGTAACCATTTTCCAGCGCCTGGCCAGGAAAAAATAGATTCGGTTAAAAGCGAACCGGTGATTAAAACGCTTATCTGTAAGCCGAGTGTAGTGATGATTGGAATCAATGCATTTCTAAGCGCGTGCTTCCACACTACCTGGGTAGAAGTAATTCCCCTCGCTTTAGCGCTTCTAATATAATCTTCAGATAATACACTGATCATCGCCGAACGGGTTGAGCGAGTAATAACCGCCAAAGGAATGGTGCCCAACACAATGGCCGGTAAAAGCAAATGATGTAAAGCGCTATAGAAGGCCTCTATTGCGTAGGGTTGTTTCGAAATAATCGTGTCGATTAACATAAAACCGCTGACTGGCAAAATATCATATTCGAATCCGATACGGCTCGCCACAGGTGTTATCCCGAGCCATAAAGAAAAAAGTAAAACCAATAACATTGCCCACCAAAAGATCGGCATTGAATAACCCACCAGAGTAGTTGATACGATCAGTTTGTCCTGCCATTTGTTTTTTTGTTTTGCAGCAATAATGCCCAGTGGAAGTCCTAACCCCAAGGCAAAAATAATGGCGCCAAGTGATAACTCTAAGGTGGCTGGAAAGTAAATAAAAAATTCCTTAAAAACGGAACCGCCACGAACCGTTGATTGTCCAAAATGACCACTCATAATTTGTGAAATATAGCGATAATAGGAATCGAAAATATTATTGGTCTGGACGATTATTTCTATTTGATTAGCAGCAAAAACATCACTGTTGGTGTTTGGTTCGATAATAAATGCGAGACCTTGTGGGAACAAATGAGCCAGACTAAAGGTGAAAATTG
Organism: uncultured Kangiella sp.; assembly: GCA_964578045.1. Lineage (GTDB taxonomy): Bacteria > Pseudomonadota > Gammaproteobacteria > Enterobacterales > Kangiellaceae. Next base: position 6,023 of record CAZOBX010000067.1, read on the forward strand.
TTAGCACAAAAAAGCTTACGGCAAAATTAAGTAATTGTCGTAAAATAAGAACCAACATAGTATTAATTAACCTCCCTATCAGGAAGCGAGCTATCCGCATTGATAGGCTCTAAAGTTACACCGCTAAAATACATCCCATCGGTAGGCGTAAGCTTGAAATTTTTGATCCGCTTATTTGCCAGAATAAATTGCCTGGAGTGGGCTATTGGTACCCAGGGCATCGCCTGACTGAATTTTTGTTGGGCTTTTATATAGAGTTGTGTGCGGATTTTTATGTCAGATTGTCTGCCTGCTTGAGAGATAATTTGATCAAATTCGGGATCACACCAAAACGATGCATTATTGCCGGAGCGCATCGCGGCGCAACTCAGCAGCGAAGTAAAAAAGTTATCGGGATCGCCATTGTCACCAATCCACCCAAGTAATGCTGTCTGGTGTTCGCCATTTTTTACTTTTTCCAGAAAGGTACCAAATTCGTAGGAAATGATTTCCGCACGAATGTTTAGCTTGTCGAGATCTTGTTGAATAAGTTCAGCCATTTTTATCGCATTAGGATTGTAAGTCCGTTGCACTGGCATCGCCCACAAATCCATCCTAAAACCATCTGCAAAGCCGGCGGCAACTAACAATTCTTTGGCCTTAATTAAGGAAAATTCGATATCCTGTGTATCATGATTATAAGACCACATATTGGGAGGGATCGGATTTTTTGCGAGAACGGCGGAATCATTGTAAACAATTTTCAATAAGGACTTCTTATTAATGGCATGATTCAGTGCCCGCCTTACTTTGGGGTTATCGAAGGGCGGCTTGTTGGTGTTCATTGCCAGGTATGACACATTTGATCCGGGTTCGCTTAACGTGACTAATTGTGGATAATCGGCTGCGGCCTTAATATGAATGGGAAGCGGTTTGGCCATTAAATCACACTCACCCGCGATTAACCGGGCAAATCTGAGAGATGCGTCCGGGGTGATCGCGAAGACCAGCCCTTCAAGCTGTTCTTTTCCTTTCCAATAATCAGGGTGCGCCTTGTAACGAATAAACGCGTCCGCCTGATAGCGAGTGAGCTGAAACGGGCCGGTACCGACCGGTTGATTATCGATTGAAGTAAGTTGACCTTTTATAATCAATTGATGGGCATATTCAGCAGATAAAATCGAGGCAAAATCCATCGCCATAGTCGCCAAAAATGGCGCATCGGGATGACTTAGAATAAACTTGACTCGGTACTCGTCCAGTTTGACGATACCTTTAATCAGCTTGCCTAAGCCCATGGACTCAAAATAACCGAACCCTAATGGCGATATGTGATGATAGGGGTGATTGGTTTTCCACTGGCGTTGAAAGGAAAATAACACGTCATCGGCATTAAAAGGGCGGCTTGGTCGAAAATAATCAGTTGTTTGAAATTGAACATTCTTACGCAAATAAAAAATATATTCTTTGCCGTCTTCAGAAATATCCCAGTGGGTCGCCAGACTACTGGTAATGTGGCTGCTGCCGGGTTTGAATTCTATCAGTCGATTGTAAATTTGACGGGAAGACGCATCAAAGGTGGTGCCCGAGGTGACCAATTGGGGATTAAAACTTTGCGGACTTGCTTCAGAGCAATAAACCAGTACATTATCTCTGACAGCAGATGCTCGCTCATTACTGCAACCGGATAACAACACACCGTTGCTGACAGCGGCTAAAATAAAGACTCTCATTCTATTCATCAAATACTTCTTGTGTTACCGGAATCCAATGTTACTTTTCTGTCAGCAATTGATACTTCTTTAAATACCCACGCAGCTGATGATAAGTCAAGCCAAGCAATTCTGCACACTTTTTCTGGTTAAACTGGGAATTTTCCAGACATTGTTTAATGAGTTTCACTTCCATCTCAGACATCGTTTGTTTTAAATCGATAGGAAATTGAGTGGTTGAAGTTAAAGGATCATTGTTTTGCTGCAGCCTGGCTGCTAATAAAGAATCATCTGAAATAGTCTCAATTGGTTGGTGTTGACCAATCGGATTGTTGACCTCAGTCGAGCCATTATTAGGAGTCTGGGACTGCGCGCGTCCAGCTGAAATGTTAGGACTAAAAGGGGAGGCAAAAGGATCAAATTGAATTTTAGCGACTGGCTTGTCAGGTTGGGTTTTGTAGATGTTACGTTCTACCACATTTTTTAATTCTCGAACATTGCCCGGCCACGAATATTCCGTCAGCAGTTGCTCTGCTCTAGCGGTAAAACCTGCAAAGAATTCTCTTTCCAGCTCTCGTGTCATTTCCAGTGCAAAGTGACGTGCCAGGATCATAATATCACCAGGTCTGGCTCTGAGAGGAGGGATAGTCACTACATCGAATGCCAATCGGTCGAGCAAATCGGCACGAAACGAGCCTTGTTGAGCAAGTTGGGGTAAATTTTCATTGGTGGCCGCAACTATCCTGACATCAACATTAATCGTTTTATTGCCTCCAACCCTTTCAAACTCGCCATATTCGATGACACGTAATAATTTTTCCTGCACATTTTGAGAGCTATTCGCCAGCTCATCTAAAAATAATGTGCCATTGTTGGCTAGTTCAAATCGACCGAGGTGTTTTTTGTTTGCACCGGTAAAAGAGCCGCTTTCATGACCGAATAATTCGCTTTCCAGCAGGTTTTCATTAATAGCAGAACAATTGAGCTTGATAAATGTCTGGTCCCATCGAGTAGACAGGTAGTGGAGTCTGGCTGCGATCAATTCCTTGCCAGTCCCTCTTTCCCCAATAACTAGTACCGGTTTATTGAGCGGGGCAAGTTGGGATATCTGCTCGAGTACCGTCAAAAACAGGCTGGATTCACCAATTAAGTTATCGCTGGGTGTTCTCATTTGTATCCTTAGGTGATGACAGGTTGTAATTTCCAGGTGCAGAGGGCGTTCTCTTGTTCTAATTAGGGCCTGTCAATTAGGACTGACTTAAGCTATTGGTTAAAATAACTAATGTTTGGTTTATTTTCCCACATAAGCCAAACAATCACTAGCAGTTATTTGTAAAAAACCATGAAATACAGGGAGTTAAAAGAACATTAAAAATATGGCATGGAAAATGTATTATTTGTAGTATGTTGCCAAAGCTTGGTTATTTTAACTAACCCGGGCCAAGCTATAAGAGGAAATACGAAAATGTTCAATCAGGATTTTATGACCGGCGGTGACCAAAAGCAAATAAATGCTAGTGCAAAAATCAATAAGACCAACATTCGCCGGGCCAGTAAGATGCTGGTAGAGTTATCCATCGGCATTATTGGAATTATTGCGGTCATGCTGGCGCAAATAGCCAGCCGTCATGCAGAGAAAGAAGTTAATTTACAAACAACCGATAATGGCTACATTGTTTATCAGTTGACCGATGATTTCGCCAACAAAGTAGCCAGTTTAACTGAAGTATCGCCTACGGTGACCCAAGTTAATTGGCTAAATATTTTGTTTTGATTTAACCAGATTTTAAGCTAGAAACTTTGCTGCTAAGAATAATTTTTAGCCTTTTATTAGTTTTACGGAGGTAGTTTCCAATGGGTATATTTACCAGGTTTGCAGATATTGTAAATTCCAATATTAATGCACTATTAGATAAAGCCGAAGATCCAGAAAAATTGATCCGGCTGATCGTTCAAGAAATGGAAGATACATTGGTTGAGGTACGCACCGCCTCAGCGAGGACCATTGCCGACAAAAAGGATATTTCTCGTCGCATCAATCACTTACAAAGTGACGCACTTGAATGGGAGAAAAAAGCAGAATTAGCGCTATCGAAAGGACGGGATGATTTGGCTAAAGGAGCGTTGTTAGAGCGCAATAAAGCCGCTGACATCGCCGCGGAGCTTGACAAGGAATTAGATAAGGTTGAATCGGAGCTAACTAGACTGACGACCGAAGTGGGTCAATTGCAGGAAAAGTTAAACGATGCGAGAGCGCGTCAAAAAACGCTTTTGATGAGACATAATACCACTTCGTCCAGACTAAAAGTCAAAAGGAGTTTATATGAAAATGCCGGAGATAGTGCGGTTGGCAAATTTGACCGGTTTGAAAGAAAATTAAATGACCTGGAATCAGAAGTTGAATCTTATGATATTGCGAGTAATCGATCATTAGCCGATGAAATTAATGAACTTGAAACTGAGGAGGAGATTGATCAGCAGTTAGCCGAGCTAAAAAAGCGGGTACAAAGTAAATCAAACCAAGCTAAGTCAAACAAATCCAGCAAATCTAACAAAGGAGAAGTATAATGTGGGAAGCTCCAATAGTATTGTTTATGGTGATTGTCGCACCGATCTGGATCGTTATGCATTACCGTTCTAAGGGAACTAAACAAACAGGGATTTCAGAGGCCGAGCATGGCCGTTTGCTTGAATTAACAAAAATAGCCGATAGCATGATGCAACGGATTGAAACTCTAGAAGCGATATTAGACAAAGAAACGCCTAATTGGAGAGAAAAACATGAGTAAATCAGAGCAAGAGCGTGACCGATATTCGACCGGAGAGTACGAAGCTGGCTACCAAAGAAAATCGCGACGGTTGTACAAAAACCCCGACAAAGCCAAACTTTGTGGTGTGTGCGTCGGTCTTGCTGAGTTTTTTGACCTGGAAACCTGGGTCGTCAGAATTATAGCCGTTTCATTTTTCCTTTTCTCAGGCGGTACAGCGGTAGTGGCTTATTTTGTGGCCTGCTTTATTATGGACCCAAAACCCGGTTCTATCAGTAATAAAGGATGTTTTGGCAATGAAAAAAGACGCCATCGCGCTTCCCGGTCAGAATCAGACTCAGAACAACGTCAATATAGGGCATCGGTAAAGGATGTGTGGAAAAAGGGCAAAGCCCCAACTGAAACTTTGCTTAAAGTGGAAGATTCCTTTGCTAACATGGAAACAAAGTTACAGGCGATGGAGTCTTACGTTACCTCTAAAAAGTACCAGTTGGAAAAAGAATTTCAGCAAATGACGTAATTTGGTCATTAATCGCTGCGACCGCCATAAAAGTATCTAAACCCCTTCACAAAACCCTCAAAAACGCAAATACGAGGGTTTTTCCATATATTTTCTATTAATATCAACAGGATAGCCTCACTTCCCCTTCATCTTCAGTTTAATCGACGGGTTTATATCGTTGCTTCGATGCACAAAAAATAGCCAGACTAGCCTAAAGTCGCGCATCTTATACCTAAGATGCGCCAAATTATTTTTTGTAACAAGAGGTTGACCTATCCAATTAATAACGGTTAATATCGGCACTGGCAGATCAGGCCGTATGGCCACTTAAGGCGATTATTGGACTATTCGAATATAACGAAAAGCCGATTGATCGTTAAATAATAACCTCCATGACAACCAGGGAGAATTAAAATTGAGTAATTTAAATAAACGCAATCCGATTGCGAAAGCAATCCGTAATGCTTTGTTTGCAAGTGCAGCTATGGCAGTAGCCATGCCGTCTGTATATGCAGAAGAGGCTGCGGAAGATGAAAATGAAAGTGAAAATCGTGTAACCATCACAGGGTCGCGCATCAAGCGTACCGATATTGAAAGCGCAAGTCCTGTTACGGTTATTGAACGTGCAGATTTGGAATTGACAGGTCTGACCGACATTGGTGACTTGCTCCAGAGCATCCCCTCCATGTCCGGCTCACCAATCGGTACTACTACCAATAACGGCGGTAATGGTGGCGTATTCATCGATCTTCGCGGTATGGGCGCGGAACGTACCCTGACTTTGGTCAATGGTAGACGCATTGTTGATGGTGGTGATTTTCAGACAATACCTTCTACTATGATCGAACAAGTTGAAATCCTGAAAGACGGTGCTTCAGCGACATACGGTGCGGACGCGGTTTCTGGTGTTGTGAATATCATCACCCGACGTGATTTCACCGGTATCGAACTGACGGCACAAACCGCTGACTGGGATAACACCGATGGCGCTGGGCAGGATTCCTTTTCGATGATTGCCGGTCGTGAATTCGATCGCGGCAACTTCGTATTTGGTGCAGAATTTGTAAACCAGGAAGAAGCCTTTCAGCGTGATACCCCATGGGCCTTCATGCAAGACTCTTACTACATTTACCCTACTGCAATTGGCGGTTGTGAAAATCAGATAACTGCTCCTTATGATGGCACACCACAAGGTGGTTGCTATCCGATTGGCTCTTCACGTATTCCAGAAAGTCGTTTGCCGTTCTACAGCCAGGGCTTGTTCCTGATTGGTACGCCTGCGACAACACCAAACGAAGTTGGCTTGATGGAAGCTCATGATGGACGTACTTATAACTATGCACCCGTCAACTATATGCAGACGCCTTATGAGCGGGTCAATATTTTTAGTGAAGCCCATTTTGAACTGACCGACACTATCACCTTTAATGCGGAGTTCCGTGCTAATAACCGTACTTCAGCGCAACAGTTGGCACCATTGCCATTTACTGGTGGTGATCCGATGTATAATGGTTTCTACGATGATCCAGCCACTGGTGAAACAGTAGCATTCACCGGTATTTCACAGGATAACTATTACCTGCGTCGCGCGGTTGATGCTTATAATGCCGCAAACGGTACGTCTTTAATCTACGAGCCAGTGATTAATCCACGTCGCCGGATGATTGAAACTAATCGACGTTTCGAGCAGACAATTAATCAATACCAGTGGACAGCTGGTTTGGAAGGTGAAATCAATGACGAAATGAGCTGGGATGTCTTCATTAATCAAGGTCGTCGCAGCCGTTCCGACCGAGATTTCGGTCAGTTTGCAGGCTCTCGCCTGTTTAATGCTTTAGGCCCCTCTGCTGATTTTGACGGCGACGGAAGCCCTGAGTGTTATTCCACTGTTAATCCGGATGGTACTATAAATCAAGGTACTTTGATTCAAGGTTGTGTGCCGCTAAATCTATTTGGTGGTGGCTCTGTTGATGCCGGTGGTAATCCAATCGTGACAACATTGACCCAGGAAATGCTTGATTATATTTCATTGGATACTGTTGATACAATAATTCAAGATCAGCATACCGCTGGTGCCAACTTGACCGGCGTTGCCATGGATTTACCGGGTGGTGAACTGGGTTGGGCTGTGGGTTATGCCTACTGGAAACAGGAACTGGCAAATACACTTGATTCGGCTAAAACTATTGGTGCTGTGACCGGTAATGTGGGCGCGAGTACTCAAGGCAGTTTGACCAACAATGCAGTTTACGGTGAATTCTATGCTCCTTTCTTTGATAACGGCACACAAAGCATGGCCGTGAAAGGTGGCGTACGTTACGATGATTGGGATGAATTTGACAGCGATACGACCTATCAGATTGGTATTGAGTTCTCTGCGCTTGAAAACCTCAAGTTGAGAGCGACTTACGGAACCGTCTTTCGGGCGCCAACTATCACCGATCTCTTTGGTGGTCAGGTTGACAGCTTCCCGGTAGCAGAAGATCCATGTGCCGTTGATACAGGGGCACCAGCTGGTTGTGCTCAAAGTGGTGCAAACCTTCAAACCGATAGCCAGGTATTGGCTCGTGTTGGTGGCAATCCAAATCTGCAACCTGAAACAGGTGATACATTCACTGCAGGTGTTGTTTGGGCTCCTGAGTTCGGTGACCACAGTTTTACGGTGACTGCTGACTACTGGGAGATCAACCTGGACGAGGGTATCGATACACTCGGCGTTCAGTTTACCCTTGATCAATGTTATATTGAACAAAATCAGGATGCATGTTCACTGGTCACTCGTAATTCGGATTATACCATCAATAATATTCTTGATGCTCAGTTGAATGTCGCAACCCAAGAAGCCAAAGGTATTGATACGGAATTTACTTGGAACTGGTCAAACGAATACGGACAACTCAGTGCTTCCGTTTTATGGACTCACTTGTTAGATCGTAATATTCGTCAGTTCGCTGGTGCTGAATTAGACGAGCTTGCTGGAACTTATGATGGTGATCGTGGTAACGCCCATGCAGAAGATAAAGCAAATTTCTCCGTGCAATGGACTCAGGGTGATTGGTCTATCGGTTATTTAGGTGAGTACATCGGTGAGATGACTGCTGAAGCCCCATTCGCAGACTATACACAGGATATTGATTCAATGTTCTACTCTGATATCGTCGGTACCTATACCTTTAATACCTCGGAAAGTAGCACCTTAACTGTTGCTGGTGGTATTACCAATATTACTGATGAAGAACCTCCCTACATCAATGCTGGTTTCAACGCTAGTACTGATCCGTCAACCTACCGCATGTTTGGCCAGGGTTACTACCTGCGCCTTAAGTGGACTTACTAATAGTTTAGTATTTGCTATAGTATGAAAAAGGGCCGCTTTTAGCGGCCCTTTTTTATGTTGTTTCAGGAAAGGTTTTAAGAATTCACTTTTGCACGGAAATGGCAAGTACGAGAGAAAAGTTAATTGTATCTACCTAACTTTAGAGGTAGCAATGGAATTAATCTCTAGCCACAAACCACCCCGACAGTGACAAACGTGGCCCTGTAGCATAGGGTGTTACATAGGTGACTGAATGTATGTGACTAACATCAAAGATTGATAGAAGATTAAATTGAGGCATCCAGGCATCCCGCGGAGTACCATCTTTACCATAAAACTGCAGTAAACCACCCCAGTCTGGATGCCAGCCTTTGGTCATTCCCAGTATAAAAGCGAAGCGCCTCCCACGGCCAGGTACCACATCGAGATGCCGGGTCAGAAAATGTCCCGAAGTATATCGTGTGTATTGAGGTTCAGCACCGTTTATATCCTTATTACCGGTAATTTGTTTTATCTGGTGCAACACTTCGTCGCTACCTATGTAGTCAAAAATCTTGTGCAAAAATTTTAGTTCTTCGTTTGTTCCATTGTTCAGGTCTTTTTTCACTCGGCTTTTCATATAACCTTCGTAAAGAAAACCTACCCCCTTACTGGCGGCAGCTGAGACTTTGTTGTTAATGACTTCGGCTTCCCTCGGGTTCAGACTTGCCACTTCGGCAGGAGTTTTAACTTGATACTTTCCATCAAGCACGTACTGGATGCTATATGGTACCTTGCTCAGGCAGGCGTTACGCATACGTTCGGCTGAATCTGGCTGCATAAAGTTCTCAATGGCGAGTCTCTTGTCGACTTGGAACGACTCAGCAAGCCGTTGTATATCTAAATTAGGGTTTATCATTGGGATCTCCTGAAATGTATCCTCGAATAATTGTACATTGCCTGGCGGGCAAATTATGTTTTGATTCTCAAAGTGTTGGCTTGGCAATACTCGATTAATTCGAGCTCATCAACCACTGGATTAATCCAATCTTGTACCTTCTCAATTTCCTTACCAAATTTTTCCAACACACGGGCTGATTCTTGTTTTTTTGTATCTTGACCATAACGGAGTTGTTGGTGTTTTGCATCCGTCTGGGTAACCGACGGATCCAGCATATCGCTGATTTCTGCGGCCGTTGGTTTGTAGTTGAAAAATTGGCTGAGATTCTCCAGGCTACCGCGCATATCTGTAAGCAGTTTTTTCATATTAAGTGTTTTAATATTTTCTGATGGGAGTTTTTCAGTGCTGGATTTGAAGTTATACAGGTTTATCACCCAGATCAAGGCACAGATCTGCAGAAAAGTCAGATTATTTAAATTACAAATCTGTGGGTATTTCTGGGCGAAATCTCCATCCGCAAGAAAATTGGCCGCCAGTCCCGGCATTTTGAGTTGAGTATCACGAGGTTTTTTCAGATTTGAAACTAGAAAACTCTCTAGATCAGAATAGAGATACAGGATCTTATGACTGGGCAGGTATTCTAAAACATCCTCGAGGAGATTATTGGCGACATTAGTAACCTTGATAACAGGTATTTTGCCTCTATGGTAGTTCTTAGCCAGTAGACCTAAGTAACCATTAAACATTTCCTGCCATTTTGTATCCGGTATGTTATGCCTTTGAACGCGTTTAAAGTCGGACAAGCGGCGCAATATCCAAGGTTCCTTGAGGCTGAAAAATGAGTCTATTTGATTCAGGCAACGTGCCAGAAGGGTAGAACAGACAAACGCATGATGGAATATGAATGCTGATTGTGGTCGTGTGATGTCGTGCATCTTTTCAAGTGCAAACAATTCTTTGGAAGAGATAGAAAACTGCCCCTGCGCAAGCGGTTCAAAACGGATATCTACAAATGGAGCCAGCTCAAGATTTTTTTCATCAACAATCAGGAATTTAGTTGTTTCGAGGTCTGCTGAGAAATCAAAAACATAAAATTCCGGATCAAACAACAAGGCTGGGGCAGTCACTTGAAAGCCCTTAGTAGGTATTAGCATTCGCGCTCCTAATTACTGTGATTTCTTTTGTTGTTACGATTTATGTATTATTTTTCTGTAACCACAAGCGTTCATTTTCTACTACTTGGTAAAGTGCCTCTGATTGCTCGATTAGGTTTTTGACCACATCTTGCTGTGATATTTTCGACGGGTCGTGACTATTATTTTTACCTTGGTGTCGAGACGCCGTGAGTTGCCACTTCAGACAAAAGTGTCGCGCTGCTTCCCTGGGGGTCTTTGCAACTTGAGACTCGAGATAATCAGTGGGAACTTCGCCGCAGATAAACCAAGTAAAATTTTCCTGCTGTCCACTTGCTCTGATTTTTCCAATTAATATTTGGAACGGAAGCACCCAGGCAGATTTTGCTTCAACAGCCGCGCTGTCAATGGTGCCTTTGTCAATAAGTTTGTGTACAGCCGCGTTTAGATTTTTTTTAATCCAGGCGTCCAGCTCTTTACGGGCGGGCTTTTCAGTATTTTGGTTCATATTTTTGCTCTGTTTTTTCGGTAAATTTAGTATAATAAGGAAAGCTTATTTTTTTGCAATTAGAATCCAGGCCATGGGCAACTCGTGATCACCCACAACTAGTGTTTCGGCACGCTCTATCGAGAACCCTTGCTCCTGAAGACTGGCTTTGATCTGCTCGAAGCTTGAGCTGTCAATGGCAGCTTGGTTCATGGATGACATCCGTCCAGCATATGCAGTCAGTTCCTTGTCCATTTTTTTCAGCCAGTTGAGGATATCATCGGGTTGGTAATGCTGGATTCTCTGGTGAATCTGGCCAACATCATTATACAGGCGAGCAATCATATCGCCAGCTACATGCTTGCCATACTGGGTCATGATTGCTTCAAGTTCGCCAATCGCTGGTGCTAGTCTGTTAGCGGCCTTTTCATAGGGTAAGCGATCTGCACCACGTACGGCCTTGAAACCGGCATCGAACATTTCAATTGCAAATGGAATAAAGTGGGATGTTTGCATTCGTTCGATGGCATCGAGGCTTTGCTGGCACTCCTGCTGAATGCTACCGGAATCAATATGCAGTAATAGCGTTAGTAAACCACCTTCAGCTACCAGTCTGGCTGATTCGAAAATGGCATCATTGCCTGCATATTCGACCCCAAACTGACTGCTAACAATATCAAAGCTGCTAGATTCTCTGGAAATGGAGCGGGCATCTGAAACTATCCCTTGTACTGTCGGGAAGCGGTTGTTGATATTCTCTATTGCCGCGGCCGATACATCCAGTGAGGTGATCTTATTCTGCTTGTCGCCGAATACAGCTATTGCACACTCAATTACCGCACCATTACCACTTGCAATATCTATGATTTCAGGATTTTCATAGTCCTGTTTGGCGGCGTTAAAGAACTCTTCCCAGAAAGCGCGGATGGCTGGATGATTGGCGCCACCAGCGGTAAAAGCACCGACGTCTCCGGTTCCCTGCCAGTATGTATCCCAGTTGTTGCTAATCTGTGATTTGTTAGATGTGAGTTTAGTCATGGTATTTGCAGTGCTTTGAAAAAACGCTAGTATAACAATCACAATTCTATAATAATACCGGAAATTCTTGGTGAAACTGATTAATTCCTACTGGTATTAAATTTTTGAAAAAGACCCAGTTTCATTTTTAACGAACCATAAACCGGAGACATGTGTCGAGCTTCACTTAATTGTGCATTATTCAATAGTTTCCCATATAAGATCGGTTGATAACTGCGTTTAGCTAGAATTGCAGCTTAATTTACTGAGTGGGTGCTTTTAGTGATAATTGCTGTAATAATACGCACAACTTGTCGAAGCGGCCGAAATCAAAGACTATAAATATGACGATTAATACTTCACAAATGAGTGAACTTGCCAGAAGAGCTGTGCGCAGCCAGGACTGGGAAACTGTAGCGACGTGCGCCAATTCAATACTTCAGCAGGATGCAGGCAGTGCTGAAGGCTATTTTTTAACTGGTCTGGTTGAAAGGGTATCAAACAGACCCGTTAAGGCGGCACAGGCATTTGAAAAAACACTAGAACTGGATACGAATCGATATGATGCCGCAATTGAGTTAGCTAACCAATACTCGGTTGCTCGGCGCAATGCAGAGGTCGCGGAGCTACTGAGCAGATACGAGGATAAACTAGATAATAGCCCTATGTATCTCGATTTGGCCGGAACGGTTTATACCGAAATTGGTATGCCCAAGAAGGCATGGCCGTTATATGTGAAAGCTAACAAGCTGCAGCCAGGAGTTGATTTGTTTCAAGCAAATCTGGCTGCTTGCGGTGTCTATTTAGGAAAAATTGAGGAAGCTCAAAAAACCTATCGTAAGTTACTGGAACGCTTTCCGAATCACCAGAGAAATCATTACCAACTGGCTCGATTGGGCAAAGCTGAAGATGCAACCCATATAGAGCAGATGAAGGCAATACTGAAAAATTCTAATGCGACCGCCGATAAAAACATCTTTCTGAACTATGCGCTAGGCAAGGAATTGGAAGACCTGGAACGCTGGCAGGAATCTTTCAGCTATTACAAGCAAGGAGGCGATGCAGTATGCAGAGTTGCTACCTATGATGTCTCCACCGACATTGCCTTGATTGATAAGATTACCGAAGTTTGTAATGCAGATTGGCTAAATGAAAGAACAGCTAAACCGAACCCCGTTCAAAATAAGAAAACACCAATCTTTATCGTTGGTCTGCCGCGCACAGGAACCACCCTTACCGAACGTATCATTTCCAGCCACTCTCAGGTAGCGAGTATAGGTGAAACCCTATTCTTGCAAATGGAATTACGCCGACAAAGTGGTGTGCAAAGTATTGAGAACATGAATCCGGAGATGATTGAAGCGGTGGCCAAGAACGATCTAGAACTGATTGCCAAAGGTTACATTGACAGCATCACATATCGGCTTGGAGAGGAACCCTTTTTTATCGATAAACTACCATTCAACTTCCTGTTTCTTGGATTTATCGCCAAAGCCTGGCCTGATGCCCGTATTATCCATCTTGGTCGAAATCCAATGGATGCCTGTTTCTCCATGTATAAGCAAGTGTTTACATGGGCGTATAAATTTTCCTATTCGCTTGACGGTCTGGGGCAATATTATGTGGCTTACGAGCGACTGCGCAACCATTGGCGGGACGTGCTGAAAGACCGCTTGATCGAAGTTGAATATGAGTCGTTGGCATCAGATACGGAAAACCAGACCCGCTTGCTGCTTGAGAAGTTGGGACTGGATTTTGAACAATCCTGTCTGGACTTTGACAAGAACACAACGCCAAGCGCCACCGCCAGTTCTGTACAGATCCGGGAAAAAACCCACAGTCGGTCGATTAACAAATGGAAACACTTTAGTCACGAGCTGCGGCCTTTGAAAGAGTACCTCGAAAGTGCCGGTATCAAGGTTGAGTAATACCGCGATAAGTCTTCAGAACGTTTCATTTGGGGGAGGCTAAACATCTGATGCAGGACAATCTGTCACAGTTAAGCCAACAAGCCAGAATCGCTGTACAGCGCCGTGACTGGAGCAGTGTTGGTATACTTTCCCGGAAAATTCAGAAACAGTATAGCAAAGATCCAGAGGGCTATTTTCTTGCTGGCCTGGAGGAGAAAGCTAGTGGGCATACAAAACTGGCAACCGCAGCCTTTTCCAGGGCGCTTAGCCTTAATTCCCGACGCTATGATGCCGGGATTGAGTTGGCCGGCCAGTATTTGCTATTACTGCGTCATGGCGAAGCCTTTGAACTGCTGTGCCGCTACGAGCAACAACTGGGTAACAGCCCACTTTATCTCGATATGGCAGCCAAGATCTTTTCAGCTCTCGGACTGCACGAAAGAGCCTGGCCATTATTTCAAAAAGCCAACCAACTGCAGCCAGACCTTGATATGTTTCGTGCCAACCTTGCTGCTTGTGGCGTATTGATAGGAAAAGCAAAAGAAGCAAAAGTTATTTATAGGTCTCTGTTGAGCAAGTACCCTCAGCATCAGCAAAATCACTATGAGCTGTCTAAACTTGAAAAGGCAAAAGATCCGGCACACGTGCAACAGATGCAAAATATTCTTGAAGCCACCAAGCTGCCGCCTGAAAAAAATATCTTTATGTACTACGCAATTGGCAAAGAGTTGGAAGATCTCGGTCGCTGGCAAGAGTCCTTCCGCTATTTCAAGCTGGCTGGTGACGCTGTGTTAAAGGTGGCCGATTATGATGTCGCAGACGACATCAGTTTGATTGAACGAATCATAAAAGTCTGTAATGCTGACTGGCTCTCTTCTGGAACAGTTCTGCAAAATTCTGGAAAGCCAGCTAAAACTCCCATTTTTATTGTTGGTCTACCTCGTACAGGTACAACCTTGACCGAGCGTATTGTTTCAAGCCATTCACAGGTTGAAAGTGCCGATGAAACCTTTTTTATGCAAATGGCCATTCGAGATGCCAGTGGGGCAGGTGGCATTAGCGATGTCAACGAGACGATAATTGAGAAAGCTGCAAGAAAAGATATCAGCCAAATTGCCCAAGCGTATATGCTTTCAGTAGACTACCGTTTAGCTGACCGGCCCATGTTCATCGATAAGTATCCACATAATTTCCTCTATTTGGGTTTTATTGCCAAAGCGTTTCCTGACGCTCGTATCATCTATCTGAGGCGAAATCCAATGGATGCCTGTTTTGCCATGTACAAACAGTCATTTTTCAAGTTTGCATATTCCCTGGAAGATTTGGGGCGTTATTACGTCGCTCAAGATCGCATGCGCCGTCATTGGCAGGCCGTTCTCGGCGATCGCCTGATAGAGATCGATTACGAAGCCCTGGTGACTGACCAGGAGGGGCAGACACGAGAGATACTGGATAAGCTGGGGCTTGAATTTGAACAGGCCTGTATGGATTTCGAGAAGAATAAAGCCGCCAGCGCTTCTGCCAGTACGCTGCAGGTGCGTGAAAAAGTTCACACCCGTTCATTAGACAAGTGGAAAAATTTTGCCGATGAACTTCAACCTTTGAAAAAATACCTGGATGAGGCTGGTATCGACATTGTGGGGGGAGGGGATTAACCAGAGCTAATTGCTCAACCTCGGGTTATTTTTTAAGCTTTCTTGGAGTAAATCCAAATTGAGCCTTAAAACATTTAGAAAAATTACTTTGAGTAGAAAATCCCACTTCAAAGGCGACAAAGCCAACATTTGCACCTTCTTCTAGAAGCGTTTTGCCTTTTTCAAGACGAAACCGCGTTAAGTATTCGTTAGGAGTCATATCCATAATGCTTTTTAGTTTTCGGAAAAATTGACGTTCGCTCATGGCCAAATTGGAGGCAATATGAGCAACTGAGGTTGTCGGTTCGATATATAGTGTTTCTAGCTTTGTATTTAACTTTGTAACAAAAGCCTGTTGTCGTTTGTTTCTGTTTGGTTGTTGATTGTCAGTTGGCTGTTTATTCCCGTCTTTAGCCGTTTCGCTTATCTGAAAGGCTTTTTCAGCAAATCGTTTTTTTAGAATGTTTCGGATTTCAAGCAAACTATTTAAACGTATCCTGAGCTCCTGAGTATCAAAGGGCTTGGTCAGGTATTCATCGGCTTTTTCATACCAGCCTTTAAGCCGACTTTCGCGATCGCCCCGTGCGGTCAATAAAACGATAGGGATGTGGTTGGTGAGTGGGTTATTGCGTAATTGGTGAGTGGCCTGATAACCGTCCATTTTGGGCATCATCACATCGCTGATAATTAGATCAGGGATTTCTTCAATGGCAATTTTTACCCCTTGTTCACCGTCTTTAGCGGTAAGAATTTGATAGTCCTGTTGTATGCTATTGACAATATACTCACGCATATCGGCATTGTCTTCAATCACAAGTACAACAGGTTTATTATTCTCTAATGGTTGGCTGAGTTGCCCCGATTCTTGCGTCTCAGTGGTTGCCTGGCTGGTAATACTCATCAATTCCATCGCGATAATTTCATCATTAGTGTGTTGGCTCACCTGGCTACTATCGACTTCGCCAATGATTGGTAAACAAACGGTGATGGTGGTTCCCACACCGAGTTCGCTATGGATGGATATTTGTCCCTGGTGGGCTTCTACCAGGCTTTTGACTAATGACAGACCAATGCCTGCGCCGGTCACCAGTTCGCTGTTTTCATCGAGCACTCGGCTGTATCGTTCAAACACGCTATCGAGTTTGTCAGCGGGAATTCCGATCCCGGTATCAGTGACTTGAATCACTAATTGGTTATTGCTGGCGCGTTGAGATTCGATGGTTATTTTGCCGCCAGCATTGGTATATTTTATGGCGTTAGAAAGCAGGTTGACCACTATTTTTTCCAGCGCATCGGGAGTGAATTCAAAATTCACTTCAGCAATGTTTTTCAGTTGCAAATTAATGTTCTTTTGTTTGGCGAGGTCAGCAAAGGCTTCGGCCAGTAATTTAATGGTTTTTCCACTCGCTTGTGGGATTTTTTGCGTCAGTGATTTTATCCGAAAAGTTTCTAAATTTAGCAGTTGGTCGACCATTCGTAGCAGTCGGTAACCGTTTCTTTGTACGATATTGAGTTTATTAATGTCTTGTTCGTTGTGACTGGTATTGAGTAGTTGTGCGATCGGTCCAAGAATCAAGGTCAGCGGCGTTCTAAATTCATGGGAAACATTGGCAAATTCTTCATTTTTACGTGAAAGTAATTGTTCGACTTTTCGTTTTTCGGTGGCGAGTTCTTCGGTTCTTTGCACCACAGATTGTTCGAGTTGCCGTGAGCGATTGATCAGGCTTTTGGTGCGGTAGCTAATTAATAGGTAGATGGATAATATTGAGAGTAAAATATAACTGATATAGGCGATGTTAGTTTGCCACCAGGGAAAGGCGATGTTGATATCCACTGTTGTTTGCAGATCGCTCCACACACCATTACTATTGGCGGCTCTTACTCTGAAGATATAATTTCCTGGATCGATATTGGTGTAGTTGGCGTATCGTCGATCGGAATTAACCGTGTTCCAATCATCATCATAACCGTCGAGTTTGAACTGGTAATTAATGTCTTCTGGCGAGCGAAATTCGATTGCGGTAAAACTAAAGGCAAAAACGTTTTGGTCGTAGTTTAGGTCAATTGATTTAGTGTGGCTGATGACTTTGTCTAATGGAGAATCTGGCGAAAGGTAGGAAAGTTCTATCGGTTTATAGAAAAGTTCAAAATTGGTGAGTGTAACTTCGTTTTCGATGACTTCATCTTTAATATCCTCTGGTTTGAAATAATTAAAACCGTTGATACCGCCGGTCCACAATATTCCAGTCTTTTTGTCGAAAAAACCAGCGTTTGTGAATGAGTCGGCTTGCATCCCATCTTTTTCTAGAAAGTTTTTGATTTTTCCAGTGGTAGAATCAAGGCGTGATAATCCTTTGTCGGTCATAAACCACATATTGCCTTGGGAGTCTTGTTGGATATTTAATACAACATTGTTTAACAATCCACTATCGGTTGAATATCTAATCGTTTCACCGGTATCTGGAGTAAATCGTAAAACCCCTTTTCCTTTTGAACCTATCCATAGATTTTTTTCAGTATCCAAAGATATAGATTTTAGGGTCTTTGGAATTCCATCGGGATTTTTTTTGTCGGTTACAAATTGCCTAAATGATTTGCGTTTTTCATCAAATCTCCAAAGCCCTCTATAACCAGTAGCAAGCCAAATAATTCCTTTATCGTCTATTATCAAGTCTTTAATAGATAAAACAACGTCATTAGGTGTTTTCTTCAAAGAAGGTAGAAAATTGGAAAAAGTTTGGTTAGTTATGTCAAATTTGTAGAATCCAGAATATGAAGTAGAGAACCATATATTGCCTTTTTCATCGCTTGCAATAGAGGTTATCGTTTTTTTGGATATATTTAGCTCAGAATAGGAATAAGAAGAGAAATCTCCAAAGATATTTTCTTTTCTCCTATATCTAAACACACCTTCGCCAAAAGTACCAATCCAAACGTCGCCTGATTTATCC
>CAZOBX010000068.1:0-24198 GCA_964578045.1 uncultured Kangiella sp.
GCTAAGTGCTAAGTGCTAAGTGCTAAGTGCTAAGTGCTAAGTGCTAAGTGCTAAAAGATTATGCAAAAAGGGTGCTAAATAGCACCCTTTTGTTTATTTTCATTTTTGTCTTAGAACTTTAAAATCAGTCTTCCTCAAAATTAAGCGAAATCTGAACGATTTTACGCATAAACTCTCGCTCTTTTCTGAACCGCTTTTTAAGATCTTCCATTTCTCTCTCAAGTTGATGCACTCTTACGTCCATGGGAGTAGCATTTTCTGGCAGTATGCTATCTATCTTAACTGCCATCTCCTTTGACGACGTAGAATCACTACCAGCATAATTTTCAGCGTTGATTTCTTCGGTCACTAGCTTGACGATTTCTCCGTCAATTCTGGTTTTTTCTTCTAAAAATCCATAAAGTAACAACCGATCGCAAGTGGTATTGATTACCCGAGGGACCCCTTCACTAAAATCGAAAATCAGCTGAAACGCTTCAGCAGTAAACGAAGGGTTATTTTGCCAATCAACCTTGCCTAACCGATGCTCAATATAGGCCTGAGTTTCTTCACCATCCAGATGTGACAAATGATAAGAAGCAGTTACTCTTTGGCGAACCTGCTCCAGTATCGGCGCCCTTAAATTTTCTCTAAACTCCGTTTGCCCTAACAAAAAGATCTGTAATAACGTTTTTCCGTTATCAACAATATTAGACAGCATTCTTAGCTCTTCAATAGTTTCAAAAGGTAAGTTTTGCGCCTCATCAACGACCAACATACAACGTTTACCGTCGCGGTTTCTCGATCTAAAAAAGTTCTCTAAATTTTTTAGTAGCGACGATTTTTTATTATCTTTGTGTGCTAAACCAAAAGCCGCAGCAACCATCCTTAAGATATCGGTTGAATCTAATTGAGTATTAATCAGTTCAGCCGCAACGACGTCATCTTTGCCTTCTAGTGAGGCGAAAAGCGTTCGGACTAAAGTACTTTTTCCAGTACCGACATCGCCGGTGACGACGATAAAACCTTCACCTTGTGAAAGGCCATATTTTAAATAAGCCAATGCGCGTTTGTGGGTGCTACTTCCAAAGAAAAAGAAGGGATCTGGTGCGAGCTGAAATGGTTTGCCTGACAACTTATAATAAGACTCGTACATTATATTTCCTTGTTCTTAACGACGGTGTTTTGTTCGATGTAAATTTTGTACTATGTATTTCGCATTATACAAGAGGCGACTTTGAAGATAGCTCTATGTGGCCATTGTACCGATAGTTGAGTAGAAATTCATCCTAATTAGCGCACGCTGTTACAAATAAATAGACTATTATTAGTTAAAAAACAACACTTTATTGTAAAACCGCAACTAACCATGAATATAAAAACAACACCGATGAAAATGAAAACCAACTAAAACTCATCCTGCTTAAGTCGCAAATCCATAGAATTCGGTATTCTCTATCAAAATTTTAACCAAACTCTCGATACCCAATTTATCTTGCTGGTCAAATCGATTAAGCTCTGGGCTGTCTAAATCGAACACGCCGATTAATTGATCGTTTGCGATTACAGGACAAACAGTTTCTGATCGAGAGCGAGAATCGCAAGCGATATGTCCTTTAAACTGATCAACATCACCGATTAGTAGCGTTTGCTTCGATTTTGCCGCATTTCCGCATACACCTTTTCCAAAAGGGATTTTTGTGCAGGCAATTTGTCCCTGGAAAGGCCCAAGTTGAAGTGAAGAATCCGAATCCGTTAAATAAAATCCCGCCCAGTTAACCTTCGATAGATTATTAAACACTAAAGCCGAAAACTGACTAAGATTAGTGATCGGATTAGTTTCTCCTTGCAGCAATGCGTCCAGTTGTTTACAGAGCAGCGAGTATTCATCCGTTAGTTTAGTCATTTTTATTTTCAGCAAGATATATTGGGTGAATGATACATCGCATATTGCCTTATCTGGTCTCAATATCAAGTGAATAATCACCAATAATGCTCCAATATCAGTTTTTATTCTATTAGCCAAATAATTAGGCTGGAAGTACTGGCGGTTCAAGGTTAAAATTCCCCTCAAATTTTGTCACAGGGTTAATTTGAGGTAAACAATGAGCAAGCATTGGTCAATATCAGCATTATTGGATGGAAAAGCATCTGCTGGTAGTCAGGTAACAGTAAAAGGCTGGGTAAGAACCAGAAAAGATTCAAAGGCTGGTTTTTCATTTATCAATTTACACGATGGCTCCTGCTTTAATCCGATCCAAATAATAGCCCCGGCAGAACTTGATAATTACTCGTCAGAAATTCTATTGGCAACCACTGGAGCGTCTCTAGTGGTAACCGGTGAATTGGTTGAATCTCAGGGAAAAGGACAATCCTTTGAGATCCAGGCGTCAAGCGTTGAAGTGCTTGGGCTGGTTGATGACCCAGCCAGCTACCCCATACAACCCAAACCCCATACAATGGAATATTTGCGCACTGTCGCTCATTTACGTCCTAGAACAAACGCCATTGGAGCGGTCACACGGGTTAGAAACTGCCTCGCTCAAGCGACCCACCGCTTTTTGCACGGTGAAGGGTTTAACTGGATCCATACGCCTATCATCACTGCCAGCGATTGTGAAGGTGCAGGAGAGATGTTTCGGGTCAGCACTTTAGATCAAAATAACCTACCTCTTTTGGATAACGGCCAAGTCGATTATTCAAAAGACTTTTTTGGCAAAGAGTCATTTTTGACAGTTTCCGGACAACTTAATGTCGAGGCTTATTGCTTAGCCATGTCAAAGGTATATACCTTTGGGCCGACCTTTAGAGCTGAAAACTCCAACACCACCCGCCATCTGGCTGAATTTTGGATGGTTGAGCCGGAAATAGCGTTTGCAGATCTTCAAGATAATGCAGATGTTGCCGAAGCAATGATGCAGTATATTTTTAAAGCAGTGTTGGATGAACGCGGCGATGATATTGCTTTCTTTAATCAACGGGTTGATAAAACCGTTATCGAGCGATTGGAAAGTGTGGTTAATAATGATTTTGAAAGAATGGAGTACACCGAAGCTGTCAAAATACTGGAAAACTGTGGTAAAAAATTCGAATTTCCAGTGAGCTGGGGCACTGATTTGCAGTCTGAACACGAACGCTATCTTGCGGAAGAGAAAGTCGGTCGACCGATTATTTTGATGAATTATCCAAAGGATATCAAAGCCTTCTACATGCGCTTGAACGATGATGAAAAGACCGTTGCAGCGATGGACATACTAGCGCCAGGCATCGGTGAGCTAGTCGGAGGTAGTCAGCGTGAAGAAAGACTGGATGTGTTTGATGCACGTCTCGAGCAGATGGAGCTCAATAAGGAAGATTATTGGTGGTACCGAGACCTAAGGAAATTTGGCACGGTACCTCATTCTGGATTTGGCCTCGGTTTCGAACGTGCAGTGTTGTATGCCACTGGTATGCAAAATATTCGCGATGTAATTCCGTTTCCAAGAGTGCCGAATAGTGCTGATTTTTAACTAGAGTCGCGGCTGCGCAATAATATTTTTGGCATCTTGAGGTGGAACGGGTATAAATCAGGTTATTCTTATTTTATCTTGGAGACCGCAGTCCGCAACTCAAAGCTTTCATTTCCAAACAACAAAGTCAGTTTGATCGACCATTGGGACTGGCTTTTTGTTACCCTCTTCTTGCCCCAAATAGACAAATCCAACAATCGATTCATTATTTAATAAACCTAGCATGTCCATCAAATTGCGATTAAACGCCAAATCTCCGGTTCGCCACATGGCACCAATCTGCATAAAATGTGCGGCCATGATCAGGTTTTGAACACTGGCTCCAGCAGAAAGAATTTGTTCAATTTCGGGGACTTTTCGGTGTTCAACCAGATTAACTATAGCCACTATGACCATCGGCGCTCTTAGCGGTTTATTGCGGATTTTTTCTATTTTATCAGACGTCAAGTCGGAATTGGCTGACAAGCTGGCAGATACGAAATGATCGCCTAAGCGTTTTAATGACTCTCCAGTAAAAACCTGATACCGCCACGGTTTGAGTTGAGCATGATCGGGCGCTCTTAGTGCCGCTTTCATCATGGTTTCAACCTGAATTTTGCTCGGTGCTGGAGAAATTAATTTATTATGAGATTTTCGGCTTAATAGTTTTTCTAAATGACTCATGAAAAGGATAACGCTTAAGAAGGACAAGAAAGGAATAGTATAACTTATACCAACTTAATGTAGGCAAAAAAAAGCCCGATCAAATCGGGCTTTTTAATATGGCGTCCCCTAGGGGGTTCGAACCCCTGTTACCGCCGTGAAAGGGCGGTGTCCTAGGCCTCTAGACGAAGGGGACTTAAGACTTTTCCTGAAGACTATGACCAGATTAAAAACCTTGTCTCCTCAAGAGCGCGCTATTCTATAGTCACTTCCCTGGCATGTCAAAAGCTATTTTGAATTTTTTTCAATTCTTTTTTATCTTACGAACAAGACCCATTTTTTAGCGTTCAGATAGCTCTCCGTCGACCAATTCGTAGCATTTTTGCATTGATTCGGCCAATCTTAAATCATGCGAAACAATCAAAAAGCTGGTGTTTTCGTCTTTGTTTAATTCAAACATTAAATCATTGACCGCTTGAGCGTTATGCAAATCAAGATTACCTGTCGGTTCATCCGCTAATATACAGGCCGGCCGGGTGACCATTGCCCTGGCAATAGCAATCCTTTGCCGCTCTCCCCCACTCAATTCACCAGGTGTATGCGTTTTTCGATCGGACAGGCCGACTTTAGCAATAATTTCCTCAGCACGCTGTCTGGATTTTTGTTCAGAAAGCCCGCCAATAATTAACGGCAGGGAAACATTTTCCAATGCAGAAAACTCACCCAACAGGTGATGAAACTGATAAACAAATCCGAGCTTTCGGTTACGCAGCTCACCCTGCTTTTTTATTGATAACTGATGAATGTTTTTGCCAGTAATCATCACTTCGCCCTTATCGGGTGAGTCTAAGCCTCCAAGAACATGCAGTAAGGTACTTTTCCCCGATCCGGAAGTACCGACTATCGCCACCATTTCAGCTTCTTTAATATCAATATCAATCCCTTTTAAAACTTCCACATACTTTTCGCCATCTTGAAAAGTCTTGCAGATATTACTGGCCGCTACAATTGATTCATGATTGGATGGATGCATAGATTGATTACTCATAACGAAGCGCCTCTGCGGGATTGGTTTTGGACGCCCTCCAGGCGGGATACAAAGTTGCTAAAGTGCTCATCAACAAAGCAGCAATAGAAATATAGATAACATCTAACCATACCAGCACCGAGGGTAAAAACCCGATAAAATAAACATCTCCGGGTAATACCTGTACCCCAAACAGTCTTTCAATAAAGGCAACCACTTGCTGCAAATTAGACGCTAAAGCGACTCCACCAATAACACCAATAAAGGTTCCGATAATACCGTTGAGGCTGCCCTGGACAATAAATATTCGCATAATGGTTCCCGGCGACGCTCCCAAGGTTTTCAATATGGCAATATCAGATTGTTTATCTGTAACCACCATGACCAAGGTACTGACAATATTAAAGGCAGCAACAAAAATAATAAAAACAAGCAGAATAGCCATCATTTTCTTTTCCATTTTGACTGCTCTAAACAGGGTTCCATGGGTGTAATTCCAATCGGAAACATAGAACTCGTCACCGACCACATTTCTTAACTCGTATGCGGTAAAATCCGCATTTAATACATTCCTGGTGGTTACCCGTAAGTTAGACACGTTATTTCCCTTGCGCATTAAGACCGCCGCATCCTTTATATGGATCATCGCAAACATGCCGTCTAGCTCAGATTTAACTTCAAACAATCCAACCACTCTAAAGCGTTTATAACGTGGTGATATGCCTGCCGGTGAAACAGTCGCGCCATCAGCGAGTAAAATGGTAACTTTATCGTTTAAACTCATTCCTAAACTGCTAGCCATGCCTATCCCTAAAATGATGCCAAACTCACCGGGCTTGAGAGAGTCAAGTGAACCGGCAATCATATAATCATCCACAATGGATACGTCTTTTTCTTTGCTCGGCAATATTCCCTGAATCAGACCGTACTTGGTTCGACCGCGATATCGAAACATCGCCTGTGCGTCAATAAATGGTGCGGCAGCAATGACTTCCGGATTTTCCTTCACTTTAGCTTCAAGACTTTGCCAATCCTCAAAACCATCACCGCGATCACCAATGACAATATGAGGCACCATGCCTAATATTCGTTCACGCAGCTCCGATTCAAAACCATTCATGACCGACATAACAGTAATCAAAACGATGATCCCAAGCGCAATGCCCAGCATGCTTACCAGAGAGATAAAGGAAATGAAGTGATTGTCTTTTTTAGCTCTTGTGTATCTGAGCCCTATCATCAGTGCAACTGATTTTTTCATATTTTTCCAAATTAGTTAAAACTTCGATTTAAGCGCGGTTCAAGTTAAAATTAATATTTAACAAGTTCGGGCATAAATTTAAGAAAGCGAATTCTAACAATAGTGCATGGCTCTAAACAAAGCTTTTAGCCAAATATCCTGATATTCTTGTATGGCTAGTCCAACCAACGTCTTAAAACAGGATAATGTCACGGCAATAGTACATTTAATTGTTCGTTTTATGCTATAAATATTGAAGAGTTTACAAAAAAGGTACAATGAGTGAATTTATCGAGTCCGCATCTTGAAGACGAACGGCGTCAATATTTTCGTATCCGTAATTCATTATTGATGAGTTACCAGACCATCGAAGCTGGCAAAGAGTCACAACCGCCTAAAAAGTCACAAACTGATACATCACCTTGCATCCACCTGCTCAAAGAACTCAATAAATTAGAACAACAAAATGACATTTTTATCAATTCATTGCCAACGGTACAGAGCACCGTTTCAAATTATATTTCAGGTGTTAATAACACGTTAAGGCGACTATCGCAGTATATTGTTACCCATCTGGATGTTGAATACAGAGAGCTTATGCAGGTTGATTTGAGTGGTGGTGGATTAAGGTTTGAATCGCAAACAGCGTTAACTGTCGGACAAGAACTTAGCATGGAAATTGTATTAGTCCCCGAATACTACAACATAGTGACCCATGCAAAAGTTGTAGATTGTCACAAAATAACTGGAAAGCAATCCTTTGAACTTGCCATCACCTTTAGTCAAATCCACGAATCTGACCGGGACGCCATTATCAAGCATGTATTAGAAGCGCAATCTAAACAATTACGTTCGCATAAAGAAAAGCAAACAAAAGACTTGCAGGAGAATGAGAATTAGTCACCAAAAATATCTAATATTTCTTTAAATCAGTAGCTTAGCAGAGTATATTAATACGTAATCTAAGTATGGGGTCATATTATGAAAGCGTCAGACTACTGCAAGTCAAATCTTCAAAGTATTATAAAAGCCGGAATATTTGGCCTGAGCCTTGTTTTTACTGCAGCCTCGTTTGCTGAAAGTGGTGTGATGTCAGTTGCAGAACAAAGAAATTCGTCAGTGCAAACACCTCAAAATGGACAAAAAATGGAAAATGTAGAAACGCAATTTGGCACCCCAATTGAAAGAGTTGGAGCGGTTGGCGAACCACCAATCATTAAATGGGTCTATCAGGAATTCACCGTCTATTTTGAAAACGATATCGTTTTACACTCGGTACTCCACCGCAGTTAACCCAAATCTCTTGTTACTCGTTAAAAACAAGTTGACAAATTTACGCTAAAAAAGGACGAGGCTGTAAACTTCGTCCTTTTTTTATTGCCTAACAACAACTATTCAGTTTTGAGATGAATTCTGGTTCACTAAATAGTTACTACACGCCTTTTTGGAATGTAATAGACCAACTGTCAATATAACTGATATCGGCGCCTGCATGGTCAGATACCTTTAACTGCCAATTACCTGCAGCATCTAGTGTTCCAGCGTTTAAGGTATAAGTTTGCAGAAGTCATTAGCCGAACCACCACTAGGATTGTGTAGCACTGCACTTGCTCTATCTGGCGCAAACATGGTTACTTTTAAATCACCGGGCCTCTGACTATTTCATTCTTAAGTCTTCAAGCTGCAATCGCTGAGTAGGGTACGCCATTTCTGCACTATTGGCTTCTATAACACCGGCAATTTTCAGTAAAACATCCTGTTTTATTTCATGAAACTCTATCCAATCAGTTGTTTTGGTGAAGGTATAAACGAAGAAATCAACGGACGATTCGGAAAACGCGTTTAAATTAACAATCATAGTCTGGCTGGTATCGATCGAGGGATGTTGTTTTAACATTTGTTTAACTTGGGTTACTATATTTTCTGCCTGACGGATGTCGTCATAACGTATGCCAAAAGTCTCGTAAATCCGTCGATTAGTCATTCTAGAGGGGTTTTCCACCGTAATACTGTTAAAAACCGCGTTAGGTACATATAAAGGCCTTTTGTCGAAAGTTCTGATTCGGGTTTGGCGCCAACCAATATATTCAACGGTGCCTTCTATTTGGCGATCATCTGATCTTATCCAATCGCCAATGGAAAAAGGCCGATCCAGATAAATGATCAGACCGCCAAAAAAGTTTGCCAAAAGATCCTTAGCCGCAAAACCAATCGCGATGCCCCCTATTCCACCGAATGCGAGCACTGCACTAATGCTAACCCCGATGTTTTGCAAGATTAGTAGAATCGTGGTGATACTGACTGAGACCCTGAGTAGTTTGCTAATCGCTTCAATGGTCGACTTATCAATTTTCTTATCATCACTGCCGTTAAAGTTGCTTACAATCAAGTTCTTTTCAGCCTGATGAATAAATCGCACCAGACTCCAGGCTACCACCATAACCAGAAAAACATCCCTCAATTCCTCTTTGACCTCAAAATTTAACAAGTATTGGAGAATTATCCATCCTCCGGCGCCCCAGATCAGCAGCGAAATGGGATAAGAAATCGCTAATACAATAGCGTCGTCCCAATCGTTTTTGGTTCTTTTTAGTTGTTTGTCTAGTTTTGTATAAATTCGTCGCCAGACATAATTAACCAACAAAGTAATAAAAACGCCGAGAAACACTTGATATATGAATGCGTTTTCACCCACATTGGCTTGTAACCAATTGTCTAAATCTGACAGAGTCATATTTTGTCCTTTATACTAAATTAAGGTTTGTATTTGTTTGCTTAATTCCAGCCAATGTGCGGTATTTTTAACTGCCGCCAAACCCTTGACAGTGGCTGGCTGAGCTAACATTTTGCTAAGTCTTAGCTGTGATTCCTGCGGAAAATCAAAATCTTGTAAATCCTCTAAAACAATTTTCAACTGTTGACGATTATTGCAAATCAAGACCATGTCACAACCGGCCGATAAAGCTTTGACGGTTCGCTGTTTGAAATCGCCGGCCACTTCCGCCCCTTTCATGGATAAATCGTCAGAAAAAACCACCCCGTCAAATCCAATTTGTTGACGCAGAATTTTTTGTATCCAAACCTTGGAGAAGCCTACGGGTTCTGAATCAATTTTAGGATATATGATGTGCGCGGTCATCATCGCCAAAAGCTCATTTTTAAGATTAGCAAATGGCTTCATATCATTGTTTTTTATGGTTTTATAATCTCTCAGGTCAGTAGGAATCGTTAAATGCGAATCCTCATCAACGCTACCATGACCGGGAAAATGTTTGCCTGTCGCCGCCATTCCCGCTTGCCTCATACCACCAATAAAAGCCGAAGCTAATTGAGTGATTGTTTCTTGATCTATAGCAAAGGCTCTGTTTCCGATAATTTGACTGGATTCTAATCCTAAGTCCAAAACGGGTGAAAAGCTAATATCACAGCCAACAGACAAAACTTCCATTGCCATCAGTTCGCCAAATTGCCGGGCACGTTGCAGAGCCAAGTCAGGGTGTGCTTGAAATAAATTTCCGAGACTGGCGATCGGAGGCAATAACGTGAAATCCTGTTTAAATCGTTGCACTCTTCCGCCTTCTTGATCAACCGCAATAATGATGTCTTGTTTAATCCTGCGGATTGATGCTATTAATGACCGGATTTGAGCGCTGGAATGAAAATTTCTACTGAATAAAATCAATCCCCCACACATAGGATGACTGATGCATGCTTTATCTTCATTACATAGTTCAGTTCCCTGAATGTCCAGCATTATTGGACCGATAATTGACATTAGCGTATGGCTCTGTTGGAAAAAAGTGATTCTACCTTGAAGTTAGTCTAAGGTAAATAACGGTAAATAACATGCGTTAGATTGAATCAGAAACTTTACTCTTAGTTTTCCCACAGGCAAAAAAAATCCCGAGATTCGGGATTTTTTATCTAAACTTTGCTGGATTAACTCTATAAACTATCTATCACCTAGCAACTGCTTTTTCATTGAAGGGTTTAGCGGACGATCTCCTATCCAGGTCTTAAGAAACGCATCATAAAATAGCTTTCCTGGGATCATACCTTTTTGAACGCCATTAATACTTACCAGCGTTCCTTGATCTGGATCAAAGTCTATACAAACTTCATCGCCTTGCTGGATTTCTGTTTTCCAAATTTGATTGAATTGCTTAACAAAAGGTTCAAGAAGCTCTAATTCTGACTCTGTGTGGTTTACCGTTATCCCCAGATTAATGGCTCGGATAATCGCGTCAGCCTTAATTGATTGGTTAGTCACAATCAAAAATCGTTTAGCCCCCTCGCTATTGAGTATCTCGTCCACCGATTTAGCATCATTTTGCAGATATAAGCCACCAACGTATACGGCTTGACGGGCATTCGACTTGGTTGCCGAACCTTTTAAACGCAATTCTGCACCGCCTGGCGAAAGAGTAATCACCTCTTCAAGCGCAACGCCAGCAAGAGATTCTGCGGAAACTAAAGGGCTGAAGGATATAAATCCGGAAACTACTAAGATCAAAATCTTATTCACGGGACCACCTGACAAATTCAAAAATGTTAATAACATCAATACCTTGAGTGACTTTATTGTTATATTTTTGCCGCTTTATTAGTCCATTTAGAATAACGCGGACCACTGAGACTATAACAATTCACATCCTGTTGCAATTATAATAGCCTAATATTTAACCAAACTTCTGGTCATAGGTCACACTAAATCGAATTAATCTAAATTAGTCCTCATAAAACGATCAAATCCACCCTACTTTGATCACTGTATCAAGGCTCAGTTGTATCCACAATAAATTCACTATATAGTGATTTTTTCAGCTATTTTTAATGGTAGCTAATTCAAGGAGAGCAATAATGTCTTTAGTAAACCCCATTCCGGATGGTTACAATACGGTAAGCGTTTATCTGGTCCAGCAAGACTGTGACGCGGCTATCAAATTGTATCAAAAAGCGCTTAACGCCGTTTTAATCGAAAGAATCGAAGACAATGGTGTGGTGATACACGCTGAAATTCGCATCGGTAATTCGGTACTTATGTTAGGTAGGGAGAACCCTGAATTTGGCTGTAAATCCCCTAAAACAGTCGGAGGAACGCCGGTATCAATGTATTTATACATAGAAGATGCCGATGCTTTGTTTAGCCAGGCAAAAAACGCCGGTTTTGAGGTGATGCTGGCAATGCAAGATATGCCCTGGGGCGATCGATTTGGTCAACTGCGTGATCCTTTTGGTCACGAATGGTCATTCGCGACTCATGTGGAAGATTTGAGCGAAAGTGAAATCAGTCAACGAATGAAAGAGGCTAAATCTTAGAATAGATTTTAAGTAAATTTGACGAGCGCCCTAATCCCTCTGAAATTCTAACAAGCAGCCTACGGTTTTATTGACCATAATGTTGTTCAAATCAATAGAGACATACATCGAAACGGACGTGACTTCCAGGACTCTAAAGGAAACGGTTGCGATTGGTTAGTATTAATTCGTTGAATGATTGGCGCCAATAACCGTTTCGCATCTTGTAAAGCACTGACCAGACTGCCCGGTTTTAATCATTTTTAGCCATTAATACGCATTAAACTTGAGATAAACCGCTAAGCTGTTTATCCTTTGCGAGGCAAAAAACTAATAATCATTGATCTTCAATTTGGATAACAATTAACCTGGATTAGTACAATAAAAGGTAAAAAAATGAAAACATCTCCATATATAAAAAAAGCTGGCCTGTTCAATCCGAATCTGGTTCGACTGGCGACAGTCGTGTGCTTGAGCGCTTTGTCCATTGCCTGCCAACCCAATCAGGACATAATACAAACGGTAGAGCCCAAAACAGCGGCGATTACCACCAAAGATGCTAAACAGTTTGTCGCCGATGCCGAAGAATCACTTGCAGGAGACTACGAAATAACAGCTAAAGCATTTTGGGTTCAAGCAAATTTTATCACCGATGATACTAATGCTCTCGCCGCTAAAGCAGGTGAAGAGTCAACCAAGAAAAGTGTTCAACTGGCGATAGCGGCGCAAAAGTTTGACGATCTGAAGCTAGATTTTGATACTCGCAGGAAACTCGATGCTCTAAAACAAGGTCTAGTTTTACCGGCCCCTTCCGATGATGCAAAAACGGCTGAATTATCAAAAATCACCGCGAAACTGGATGCGACTTACGCCAAAGGCTGTACCGAAAGCGGTGAATGTTTCATCCTTGGTGAACTAAACGATACTTTAGCTAATTCTGATGATGAAAGTGCTTTGTTGGAGGCCTGGGTAAACTGGCGCAAAGTTTCTCCACAAATGAGAACCAGCTATCAACGCATGGTGGAAATCGCCAATGAAGGCTCGAAAGAGCTCGGATATGCTGATACTGGCGCCCTCTGGCGTTCAAAATATGATATGCCCGCTGATGAATTTGCAGCGGATATGGATCGCGTCTGGGGTCAGGTAAAACCTCTGTATGATTCTCTTCAATGCCATGTTAGAGCAAAGCTCAATCAAAAATACGGTGACGACGTGGTCTCTCTCAGCGAGCCAATCCCCGCCCATTTATTAGGAAACATGTGGGCTCAAAGTTGGGAAAACATATACGCTGATGTTGCGCCAAAAACAGACACACCGGCAATTGATCTTACAGAGAGATTAAAAGCAAAACAGTACAGTGAAATCGAAATGGTCCGCACTGCAGAAAATTTCTTCAAGTCACTTGGTTTTGAATCACTACCTGATTCTTTTTGGAAAAAATCTCTGTTTACGAAACCAAAAGACCGCGACGTTCAGTGCCATGCTAGCGCCTGGGATTTAAGCACTACCGATTACCGAATTAAAATGTGTATCAAGAAAACTGGCGAAGACTTTTCAGTAATCCATCATGAATTGGGCCATAACTTTTACCAACGTGCGTACAACTTAAAGCAAGACTTCCTGTATCGAAATAGCGCCAACGATGGATTTCACGAGGCAATTGGAGACACCATAGCGCTTTCAATCACACCGAAATATTTAAAAGAAATAGGATTGATCGACGAAGAGCCTGACGCAGCCGGTGATTTGCCTTTCTTAATGAAAAAAGCTTTAGAAGGTGTCTCTTTTCTACCTTTCGGTCTAATGGTTGATAAATGGCGTTGGGGCGTATTCAACGGTGAAATACCCGCAGACCAATACAATAAGGGCTGGTGGGAATTACGGGAAAAATATCAAGGCGTTCAAGCGCCAGTTGAAAGAACCGAAAACGACTTCGATCCAGGAGCTAAATACCATGTGCCAGGTAATACTCCTTACTCACGTTATTTCTTGGCTCGTATTTTACAATTTCAATTCCATCGAGAGCTTTGTAAAATTTCTGGCAACGAAGGCCCACTTCATCGCTGTTCAATCTATGGTAATAAAGAAGCTGGCGCAAAATTAATCGCAATGCTGGAAATGGGCGCTAGCAAGCCATGGCAAGATGCTCTTGAAGCCATGACCGGCCAAAGAGAAATGGATGCAACCGCGATCATTGATTATTTTGCACCACTTAAAGTCTGGTTAGATGAGCAAAACAAAGAACGTCAGTGTGGATGGTAGAGATAAGTTCTAAGTTCTAAGTTCTAAGTTCTAAGTTCTAAGTTCTAAGAAATGCTCGATCAAAAAAGGGTTCAACAATATGTTGAACCCTTTTTTTTGGCTGCGAGCAGCGCAAAATTGAACTGTTTCTGACATTGTAAATCAAGCTATTTTTGCTTATCTTGTAGCTTGCAGCTCGTAGCCGATTATTTAGTATCCATCCGAGAACAGCACTAACTGAACCCCTTGCATAGACCAGGGTGCCCTTCCCCCAGTCGGAATTGGCATTTGTGCGTATTTTAGTGAACCATCTTCATTCGTTTCATTGTTTAAACAATTAACCATCAGATTAACAAATTCACTTGCTGTTACTTCAGTTTTCCAGCTGCGATAACCATCCGGCCATTTCAAACTCATTTCTCTAGGTCTTGTTCCGCCCCACCCAGGAATAGTGCCTAGGGCGTTAAAGACATTTGGAATACTGTCATGTCCCGCTTCAACCAACAGGAAATCGAGTCGTGATAAGATGGAAGTAGAGACTCTGCTGTTCCAACAGATCATGGGGGTACGACCATCTTGATTATTTAGCCAATGAGTAGCAAACGATGCCAATAATGACCAACCACTATTCATTTTTGCTTTAGAATCGACATCCTTATTAATTGCCGAACGGATAACCGCGTAAATATTTTCCCAGGTGACTCCTTTTTGCGGTACACCCGCCTGCAAAAAAATCTCTTCAGCCATTTTAACGGCTAGCTCTTTGTCTTCATCATTCCATTCTTTACCTTTTTCAATGCCTTTGGCGAGCAATTCTGCGCGATACATTAATGCATCAGCTGAATGACAAACCTGCATCAGACCGTTTCTTGGTTTTGGCCAAAAGAAATGCTCAAGACGGTCGTGCCAGGAACTCACGGAATCTTCCACCGCGACTCTTTGATACATAGGTGTGAAAACATCCTCATCTATCCATGCAACTAAAGCTTTAGCGTATCCTTCGGAATTAGCATTTTTGCTCGGTACAATCGGAGGATAGATGTCCTCTCCTATCATGACTATTCCAGCATCATCAATAATTATAGGTTGACTGCTGGGTGATTCGATATCGGCTTGAATACGAGCTTCGGCATAAGCCGCAAACATATCTTGCTCTAAAAAAGTCAACGAATCCCAATAATCTAACGCTTGGTCAGTTAGTCTCACGCCATATTCTTTAGAATCATCATTTAGTTTAGTCTTTCTAATGACGTCGGGATTCATCAAGAAAAAGGCTTTATCTACCTGTTCAGTATCTCTAAAAGACCAAGGCACCATTAAACGGGCGGTCACTTCTACACTAAAACGTTCACCACCTTCGAGAATTTGGTATAACTTCAAATCACTGTGGCCAACAGGCATTTTCCCCTTTCGCCATTCGTCATGTTCTCCAAACCTTTTAAACCAAACCTTCCAGGCCCCAATAAACAGTGCTTTAGGGACTTGAAAGTGATCTGCCTGGGGAAAAATCATTTTTTTCATTCGACTATCCTGCTCGTTAGCTGAGTTTGAACTTAATCTATGTCTTTAATATTAAAGCTATTTTGGTAAAATTCAATGGTCTTTTGTTTTTTAACCAAGACCACAGCTTAGTTCCAATAATAATGGGCTTGTAAGTAAATTTTAACTTGTTTAACTATAGACCAATAACGGGCATTTGATTAAGCATTATCAAGGGCAAACTATTAATCAATCCTCTGCAATTGGTAAAAGTCAGCACAGGAATCAAATTCATCATCTATTATTAAGAAGATCGGATTAATTAATCTATACAATCAAAAATTATCATTTTTTAAGGAATTTCGCTTAATGTGGCAGTTTTTCATAAAACTCAAAGGACCTGGACTAGGTGTAGGGATTCTCGGATTTATTCTTGTGGATAATTTTCAGAAATTTTCTACCGAGCAGATCGCCTACCTTGTAATTGTTGGCTTGCTTGTAGTGTTGATTGGTTATATACAAACATATCGATTAATATTTAAAGGGGTAACCAAATTATTTGAACAGGCAGAAGAGATCAAAGATTCCAAACAGGTCAATATAAAAGCCCGGTTTGATTTGCAGGAATCGGGGTTGTTAACACCAGTTTTTGAAATCATTAATCAGCAACGGCAACAAATTGACGATTTGCTGACAGAACTGTACTCATCATCCGCCAGATTAAGTCCAATGTCTAAAGAACTCAATAATATGATGCATGGCGTTCAGCAGAAAAATGTCATGCAAGAAAGGCTTGGTAAAAGCTTACATGATGCCTTTGCCCAAGTATTTAGCGCCGAAACTGGGCTACATAATAATTTCGAACAGATTACTAGTGAAGTAGCTAAAGCTAACAACGCACTAAATGAAGCGAATAACGAATCAGAAAAATCAGCCGAAAGCCTGGATAGACTGTCTCAACACATATCAAAAGCCTGCAGTCAAATTGAACAATTGGAAAAGGACAGTAATCAAATTAACGACATAATTGATGTGATTACATCTATTGCCGATCAGACTAATTTGTTGGCTCTAAATGCTGCCATAGAAGCGGCAAGAGCAGGCGAACAAGGTCGGGGATTTGCTGTTGTAGCCGATGAAGTTCGTACCCTGGCAGAAAAAACAGGTGCTTCGACTCAACAAGTGAGAGACATGGTTGCGCGTATTCAGGAAGGTACTCAGGCGGTAACCCAGTCAATGCAAACCAGCGCAAAAACTTCGCAGGTCACTCTAGAAGGATCTCAAGTCGCGGCAGAGCTTCTTGATAAGTCTTTGCAATCTGTCACATTAATCAACCAACTCTCACAGGACTTCTTTACTACTTCCGAACAACAACAAGTCATAGCTAAACGAGCGCAACAAGAGATCGATTCGATGGTGGATTTGAACGCACAAATTCACGACAGTGATTCATTGCAATTAATTTCGGCAGAAGACCTGGAAAACCTGGCAGAAAAACTACGATCTTTACTGGATAATTTTGAATTTAATGACGCCAACTGGACCGACTCGGCTCGCGCCAAAGCTCGCAAGCCTGAAAATAAAAATAGGCCCAAAAAAGCCACTAAAGTCGAGCTGTTTTAAGCCCGACGATTGTCCAAACTAAATCATCGACACGTCGTCTATAGCAACGCTGCCAATTGGGCAAAAGATCAGGTAAAATACGCGCTTTCTTTTATCTCAATCTAAATGAGCCCATTAGGAGTTTCCATGGAACTTTCTGCATTGACAGCTATATCTTCAGCCGACGGACGATATGGCGGTAAAACCAAAGAACTTCGTGCAATTTTTAGTGAGTTTGGATTAATCAAATACCGAATAACTGTCGAAGTCCGTTGGTTACAAGCACTGGCTGAATGCGACAAGATCAGCGAAGTTCCGTCTTTTAGCAAGCGAGCAAACCAGCAGCTTGATAGCATCATCAGCGATTTTTCTTTGACTGATGCGCAACGGGTAAAAGATATCGAAAACACTACTAATCACGACGTTAAAGCGGTGGAATATTTCCTCAAGGAGAAAACCGCCGATAACCATGAAATTAACGCGGTAAGCGAGTTTATTCATTTTGCCTGTACTTCGGAAGATATTAATAACCTGTCCTATTCCTTAATGCTAAAAGATGCTGCTGTAGTCATTTGTAATCAACAAGATGAAGTGGTTAACGCAATAGCCAACTTGGCCAACAAATTTGCCGCTATTCCGATGATGTCACGTACCCATGGTCAGCCGGCATCACCGACAACCCTGGGAAAAGAAATGGCAAACGTAGTTGCTCGTTTGCAGCGTCAGCAAGCGCAGTTTGGCAATGTTCAGCTTATGGGTAAAATTAATGGCGCAGTGGGCAACTATAATGCTCATATATCAGCCTATCCTGAGGTCGACTGGCCGGCATTTGCTCAAACATTCATCGAAGACTTAGAATTAACCTGGAATCCTTATACTACTCAAATAGAGCCTCATGACTATATTGCTGAATATTTTGACGTCATAAGCCGATTTAATGTCATCTTGATCGATTTTGATCGAGATCTATGGGGCTATATCGCACTAGGTCATTTTAAACAAAGAACCATAGCAGGCGAAATCGGCTCTTCTACCATGCCACATAAAGTGAATCCAATTGATTTTGAAAACTCGGAAGGCAATTTAGGTATTGCTAATGCGTTGTTTACTCACCTTGGACAAAAGCTACCTATCTCTCGCTGGCAAAGAGATCTTAGCGATTCAACTGCGCTTAGAACACTAGGACTGGGAGTCGCGCATTCATTGATCGCCTACAAGGCGAGCCTAAAAGGCATTTCTAAATTGCAAGTCAACGAAGCATCTCTGGCAGAAGAATTAGATGGCAACTGGGAAGTCCTCGCTGAACCGATCCAGACTGTGATGCGACGATATGGAATAGAAAAACCCTACGAAAAATTGAAAGAACTCACACGGGGTAAACGAGTTGACCAAGCGGGTATGCAAGCTTTTGTTGATCAGTTAGATCTTCCGGATACAGCTAAAGAGTCATTGAAGGCAATGACGCCCGCGAATTATATTGGTAATGCAGTGGAGCAAGCTAAGAGTATTTAACCTCAACTCGGGATAAAAGTAGCCAGTAGCCAACATCATGTTCAACCATTCTTTCAAAAACATTAACAAAAACCAATGGCTGGAAAAATACTGGCAAAAAGCTCCCTGTCTATTCAAAAATGCTTTCGATAATCCGCCAGATTTTCTGTCAGCGGATGAGCTAGCGGGGTTTTCTTTACAGGAAGAAGTCGAATCTCGTTTGATTATCCAAAATTGCACCAACAAACAATGGTCGATCGAGCACGGTCCTTTTGAGCAGTCCCGATTTACAACCTTGACCGAATCACATTGGACTTTACTTGTCCAAACCATTGATTATTGGTTACCCGAAACTCAACTGCTATTATCAGCGTTTAATTTCATTCCACGCTGGCGATTTGATGACATCATGGTGAGCTTTGCCACAGACAAAGGCGGAGTGGGTCCTCATGCTGATAACTACGATGTTTTTTTAATTCAGGGCTCGGGACAAAGACATTGGAAAGTAGGCGCAAAAGGCGATACTTCAAAAGCCAATACAGCGATCGATGGCATGGCCCATCTGCAAGAATTTACGCCAATTATCGATGAAGTAATGCAACCGGGTGATATGCTTTATGTTCCGCCAGATACACCCCATTGGGGTGTATCTGAGGGGGAATCCATCGGCTATTCGGTTGGTTTTCGTAGTATTCAAACTCATCAAATGCTAGCGTTAATTACTGAACAGCTGGCTGAGAAATCTGAACATCAGCAGTTTTTTACGGATTTATATCGAACAAAAGAAAATAATTCCAATTATTTTGAAGAGCAAGTTGTGCATTGGGCGCAACAGCAACTAATTGACTTGTCCAGACAACCTGAGCTGTTAGCTGACTTGCTGGCTAAACAGTTAAGCATGTCCAAACTAGGGGAATTTCATCAAGATGTTCCTTTTGATATTCAATCGCTTAAAGAAGATTCCAAGATTCAACTTCATCAAGGGATTGGTATCAATTGGCAGGATATTAACGGAAAAATCAGACTAAATATAGAAGGCGAAAGCTTTGATTTTAAGCCTGAATATCGTGAGGCAGTGCGATTATTAGCCAGTTTTTTGCCTGTTTCTGTAAAATTGTTCAATTTTTCACCAGATTTAGTTGATTTTCCTTCAGATTTGGCTAATCTTGTCAATAGAGGGCATATAAAATTAATTAATTGACACCGTTATAAAAATGCATTATGAAGTCTAATCGAATTAAATCATTTAAATTTGAACAAACCTCGTGGCAATTGTCATCTAACGAGATACTGGCGATCCGTTACAAAGTATTTATAATTGAACAACATTTCGACGACAATATTCTCTGTGACCTTCAGGATACGGACTGCTATCACTTAGTCGTCAGAAACTCAGAAGGGTTAGTAATTGCCTCAGGACGACTCAGTCCTCAAGGTCGAATCGGACGCATTGCTGTTTTACTTCCTTACCGCGGCGTTGGCATTGGCAGTAAGCTCCTTTCAGAATTAGTTCAAATAGGACATTCTCACAAATTACGGAACATCTCCCTTAATGCCGAAATAGACAACATGCATTTTTATGATGGACAGAAATTTTCAGCCAGCGGACCAGTTTATATGAAACAAGGCGTTCCACATCAAATGTTAACCAGAAAACTAGCCTAATTTTTCAATATTTTATATCATTGCTTTAC
The DNA here is from genome assembly GCA_964578045.1 of uncultured Kangiella sp. Classification (GTDB taxonomy): domain Bacteria; phylum Pseudomonadota; class Gammaproteobacteria; order Enterobacterales; family Kangiellaceae. The sequence goes on from CAZOBX010000068.1 coordinate 20,203, forward strand.
CCTTTATAACAATTGTCTTTATAAAATGCCCAATACCTCTCAAAACGATACCACGGATTCAGATAACCTCCGTACTGTTATCGAATCTCTGGTTCAGCTGAAACAACAATCCTGTGAGCTATTCGCAGCTGCCAAACAAACTATTAAAATATACTCTCACGGACTCGATCCAAGAATATTGAATAATCGACAAATCGAAAAAAATCTACTGAATTTTGTTAAAAGGAGTCGAAATTCGAAAGTACAAATTTTGATTTATGATGAGCAACGATTAAGGGGGATCGATCATCGTATAGTTGCACTAGCCCAAAGATTCACCAGTTATATCGATATACGACTGGTTCCCCGCGACTTCCATGAAAATCCGTTTTGCTTTTATCTGATTGATGATTACACCATGATCTATCGCAGTAATGTCGAAAGATATGAAGCTGAAAAACTACAAATGCCCAATTCTGTTATCAAAGATAAGAGCAAACTATTTCACACCATCTGGCAATCTAGTACGCCTGCCAGTTTTTTGCGAGCGCTGCATATATGAGTAACAAAATCGATTTATCTCTCTTGGTTCTCAAAGTGCAGGAAATTAATACTGTCTCAAAGTTAATTTTCTGGTTTTTAATACTTAATGTTCAAATGCTCCATGCAGAATTATTTGTTCATCAGTTACAACACCAGCCAGCAACTAATGTTATTCCAGTCATACAACCTCATTTGTCTAAACAAGCCAGTATGACTGCTAAAGGATATCAATTATTTGTTAATGGTACCGAGCAAGACAATCTGAAAGTGCTTAGTATTCTGCAAATGGTCGATACTAAATTGAGGCAGTATTTTGTGGAAGTCAAAATTCTTAATCACCAGATGGATCGCTATCAACTCGGGGCTACCAATATTAAGCTCAGCAACCAATCAAATGAAGCAAACATAAAAAGTTACCAAACTCAGAGCAATCAAACCAATGGGGATAACTTTAGTTTGCAGGCAACGGAGAACTATCAGGCACTAGTCACCACCGGGGAATCCTTTCCAACCAGTCAGGTTATAAACCAGTACGGGCATCTGTTGCCGTCACCCGGACGAACAACCATATCCAGTGGTTTTTATATCACTGTCCAACAGACGGCTCCGCAAATGGTCGCGCTGAGCGTTTCCGCCCAACAACAAAACAGACGGGTCAATAATAGTCGCTCAATTATTTCTTCGTCTGCCTCTACCAGGGTAAATGGAAAACTTGGAAAATGGATCTTAATCGCCTCCAATGCCAGAAATTCCAGTTTGGGCAATACTAAACGTTATACTACCAATAGCAAAGCATCTAAGCAGCGATGGTATTATGTACGAGTCAATGAAATCATTGATTAAACTTAACGTCCTAAAGTTATTTTATAATTCGCTCTTTTCCAATCTATAATTCTGGACTTAATAAGTCTTCTGCTCGACGAGTCAAAAAATACGCCATGTTTAACAACCTGAAAAAGGAATTAAAAGAACTTGCACCGATAGGCATCCCTGCGGTTTTGTCCCAATTGGCGCAAATGGCCATGGGCTTTATCGATACGGTAATGGCAGGAAATTACAGCACCGATGCGCTTGCTGCAATCGCTATAGGTACCAGTCTACTGCATCCGGTTTTAGTATTTTTCCTGGGTCTGTTCCTGGCATTTAATCCAATCATCGCCCATTTTAAAGGGGCAGAAAATAATAATCAGATTAAAACCCATTTTCATGCCGGTATTGTGCTGGCGGTCATTTTTTCGCCAATTGCGGTTATCTTGCTACTTAATTCTGGATTTATTTTAGCCGCGCTTAATATTGAACCCCAAGTATCTGAACTCGCCGTTGGTTATTTACAGGCCACCTTATGGGGAATGCCTGCTTTGCTGTTATTCTTTGCATTGCGTTTTTGTAACGAAGGCATGTTTTCAACGATGTCAGTAATGACGATTACGGTAATCTCTATTCCTTTTAACGTGCTATTGAATTATTGGTTTATGTACGGCGGTTATGGCATTGAGGAAATGGGAGCCGTTGGTGTTGGCTATGCTACCGGGCTAATCTGGATTTTGATGTTTATTGGTATGGCTCTGTATACTCTTTTTGCAAAAAAGTATGCCGACTTAGGTCTATTCAGAGATTTCGAATTGCCCGGTTGGCGTGAACTGAAAGAGTTTTTTGCACTAGGATTCCCGGTAGCAATCACTTTAGGCTTTGAAGTGACCATGTTTGCTGCGGTTTCGTTAATGATCGCTCGTTATCCTTCCGAAGTCATGGGGGCCCACCAAATAGCCCTGAACATATCGTCATTAACTTTTATGATACCACTAGGACTGGCGCAAGCCATAACCGCCAGAGTCAGTTATTTTAACGGCAAAAAAGATAGAACATCGATGCGTCGTGCAGGCTCTGTGGGCATTTCCACTTCTGTTGTCATCATGTCCTTTTCTGGCTTAATGATGATGAGTATTCCAGTGGCACTGGTTTCTATCTATACCACTGATATCAGGTTAACGGAAATTGCCACCTCACTGTTATTTTTTGCGGCGCTTTTCCAATTTTCTGATGGACTTCAAGTATCCAGCGCTGGCGCTTTACGTGGACTTAAAGATACAAAAATTCCAATGATTATTACCGCAATTTCATACTGGCTAGTAGGATTTCCAACTGGTTTTTATTTGGCTGAATATCAAAACCTTCAAGCCAGTGGTTATTGGATCGGAATGATTTTCGGACTGTCTACAGCGGCGATTTTATTGCTACGACGTTGGGTTGTTTTTTCACGATAAATTTTTTGAAATATTATTAGGGTTTGTTAGCTAAAAAAGTACCTCGGCAGTGGCGAATTATGAAAGATCAACAGACCTTAATTGTAAGTAAGGTCCAAATTTCAGCAACAAACAATTCGAGTTAAAACAGATTTATAATTTTCTATTGTTTTAGAATCCAACTGGTGACAACCAGAACTCACCACTTGTTTACCCGCCACAAAAACATCTTTAACCGGTAATTCACTGCACGCAAAAATAGCAGCGTCCAAAATAAAACTATCTTTTTTGCTAAACATCGATGGATGTTCGCTATCGAGCACAACCAGGTCCGCTCGTTTGCCAACCGCTATTTGACCAACATTCTGATCAATCGCTTTTGCGCCATCGTCAGTCGCTTTGCTATACAAATATTGACCAACCGAACTGCAATTTTTATCCACCAGAGAGCTTTCATTATCCAGGCTGTTTTTATTAACTAATACGGCTCTTTGATTCTTGCTTAATCTTTGTCCATATTCGAGTAATCTTAGTTCTTCCGCCACATTAATTCCGATATGAGAGTCGGAACCAATAGCAAATTTTCCACCAAGGTCTATATATTCAGCGGTTGGAAAAATACCGTCGCCAAGATTCGCTTCGGTTAACGGACAAATTCCAACCACTGTCCCACTATTGGCGATATCGTTAACTTCGTTTTCGGTTAAATGAGTCGCATGAATCAAACACCAGTTTTCATCCATCGAGTGGTTATCCAACAACCACTCTACCGGTCGTTGTCCATAGTGCTGTAAACAATCGTTAACTTCCTGCATCTGTTCCGCAATATGAATATGGATAGGCGCGTTTTTATTGATCGCTCGAATGTGAGGAATAATATCTATTAACTGTGACTGGCTAACGGCTCTTAAGGAATGAGGAGCAATACCTAGCTGAAAATTGTTTTGATTGCTGTAACCCTTGTTTAACCGATCAATTAACTTCAAATAATCATCCGTTGAATGAATAAATCGCCCCTGCGCCTCTGAAGGATTAATCTCACCAAATCCTGCATAAGAGTAAAGAACCGGTAAATGAGTTAATGCAACTCCTGTGGCACTCGCGGCATTAATAATCTGATGAGACATTTCCGCCGGATCATCATAATGCACCCCACCCGCCTGATGATGTAAATAGTGGAATTCCGCTACACTGGTATAACCGGCTTTTAACATTTCAACATAAACAAAAC
>CAZOBX010000069.1:0-24086 GCA_964578045.1 uncultured Kangiella sp.
TCGGTAATTTTCCATTGTAGCGCGGTTAAAATCATTCCCACTCAAAACCAATAGATAATAAAAAACCCGCATTAAGCGGGTTTTTTATTATCTCTCTAGGTTAAAGAGTAAACTCTTTACGCCATAGCCTTAATTTGAGTACTAAAACGACTCTTATGACGAGCCGCCTTATTTTTATGAATAAGACCACCTTGAGCGGCAACGTCTAGTACCGGTACGGCTGCTGCGAAGGCTGCTACGGCTGATTCTTTATCGCCAGATGCGATTGCAGCTACAACTTTTTTCATGTAGGTACGCATCATTGAACGACGACTTGCGTTGTGCTGGCGACGGCCTTCAGCCTGACGTGCACGCTTTTTTGCGGATTTGATATTAGCCAAGGCTTTGCTCCAAAAATGTACATATTATAGGGTATAAAATTAGGTGCGAGAATATACATCCTTTTAGCTTGGATATCAACCCGCAAAGCAATTATTTATGCTGATTATGCCTGCCAACATCCAATTAACAAAGAGAGTAGTGAATTCACCGCTTTAAAGGGGCTTGGCAGACGATCAAAAGGAGTATTTGTAGCTGTGTAAGGGCCTAATTAGAAGTCACCTTAGTGAAATACGAGTGCTTTCCACTATCGAACGCCCAGTGTTTAAAATTATTTTTTGAATGTTATCTCTTTTTGTGTCTATGATTATCAATGTTAACCCTTTCAAGTAATACCAACGTTTCTTGATAACCGCTTTAATGCAGCTTCATTCGCAGCCCGTTTGTTTTGATATTATACGACAATTTAACAATCTTCAATTGACCTCCCCGCATTATCTGGCTAATCTAGCGATCCTTTCTCGGTCAAGTCATTCAAACAACTATCAAGGGAATTGAATCCCTGGATTGCCTAATTAATAAAAATAAGAGGGTTCAATGAGCAAACAGTTGCTTAAATCTGGCATTATTGTAAGTAGTATGACTTTAATCTCTCGGATACTTGGATTGACCCGAGATATTATTATGGCCGATTTACTCGGTGCGACCTGGGTTTCTGATGTTTTTATCGTCGCTCAAAAAATCCCTAATTTTCTAAGACGGTTATTTGCCGAGGGGGCATTTTCTCAGGCCTTTGTACCGGTACTATCTGAATATCAGACTAATCGAACCAGCTATGAAGTTAAAAAACTGATCGCAGAAACATCCGGTACCCTCGGTTTAATCCTATTAATTATCGCTCTGATTGGTGTCGTGGGCTCGCCAGTTCTGGTTTCACTATTCGGTCCAGGTTTTCTTGGTGAATCCAGAGAGTTTGAATTGGCTTCGCTTCTTCTCAAAATAACCTTCCCATATATATTGTTTATCTCTCTCACCGCATTTAGCGGTTCAGTACTAAACAGTGTTGGTCGGTTTGCAGTGCCTGCTTTGACTCCGGTGTTTTTAAACCTTTCTATGATTGCCGCCGCCATACTAGTTTCGCCTGCATTGCCAGAAACCACCGCGAAGGCGTTTGCTTGGGGGATATTTGTCGCAGGAATCATTCAGCTTTTATTTCAACTACCGTTTTTATGGAAAGAAGGTTTATTGCTTAGGCCTCAATGGGGTTGGCACTCAGAAGGTGTTAAAAGGATATTGAGCTTAATGGCGCCGGCCCTATTCGGTGTTTCGGTCGCGCAAATTAATTTGTTGTTAGACACCATTATTGCCTCTTTCCTCGAAGAAGAAGGCAGTATTACCTGGCTTTATTACTCAGATCGAATGTTAGAGTTTCCGTTGGGGATCTTCGCTATAGCCATCGCTACGGTTATATTGCCATCGCTTTCCCGTCATCATGCGAAAAACGAAATCCAGGACTTCAACAAAACCATGAACTGGGGGTTAAGACTGGTTTTCTTGATTGGCGTTCCCGCCGCCCTCGGTCTTTTTGTAATGGCGGAGCCCATATTGCTAACTGTCTTTCAGCGCGGGGAATTTGACCTTGCCGATGCTTACTCCGCCTCTCTCAGTTTAAAGGCTTATATCATAGGATTGGTCGGCTTTATGTTAATTAAGGTGTTAGCGACCGGCTTTTTTTCCCGTCAGGACACTAAAACGCCGGTAAAAATTGGCATTATAGCCATGTCGATTAATATGTTATTCAATATTATTTTGTTTTTTCCTCTTGCTCATGTTGGTTTGGCATTGGCCACAACCCTATCAGCGTTAGTCAATGCAACTCTATTGTTTATAGCGCTTTATAGGGCTAAAGTGTTTGTGCCTGATAGTCGATGGAAAAAATGGTTCGCTCAGTTAATCGTGGGAAATTTAGCCTTATTTGCTTTTATAAAGTTTCAAATGGCGGAAATCTCTGCCTGGCAAGATTGGCAATCATTCGATCGAATTCTGCAGATGTTAATTTTGGTGGTCGGATCGGTCGCGGTTTATACCATGATAATGTTTATAGTGGGCGTACGTAGTCGTGACCTAAAACACGACTAGCTCTATAAACATAGAGAAGGCTCTGCGGTCTGTTGGAGAATAGAGCATTCACCGTGATAGCGCTATTTTGGCCATTCTTTTGCTTCGATATCGTTTAACAGCGAGCTATTCGCCTCAAATGATGGAAAAAATGACTCAAAACTGCACTTCCTCGCTACCGCGTCTATTCTCGGACAGTCTCCTAGGCTATAATTCGGCGCTTTCAAACTATCTAACTCAGAATTACAAGGGCGTTTATGCAGCTTATTCGCGGGCTGATCAATCTAAATCATCAAGCTGATGAGTGCGTAGCCACCATCGGTAATTTTGATGGTGTGCATCTTGGTCACAGGGCGATAATCAGGCGGGTTATAGAGCACGCCAAAAAATCGGCCCATCAATCCTGTGTTATTTTATTTGAACCTCACCCGAAAGAATTCTTTATGGGGGATAAGTGCCCAGCAAGAATTACTAATTTTACTGAAAAATACCTCCAGCTGAGTTCGTTAGGGGTAGATAAATTACTGCTTCTTAAATTCAATCAGTCTCTTTGCCAGATGCAAGCATCTGATTTTATCCAAAAAGTTTTGATTGAGCAGCTGAGAATTCAGCATCTAGTCGTCGGAGATGATTTTCAGTTTGGTTTCCAACGTCAAGGTAACTACGAGTTATTAAGATCTCAAGGCCAAGGGCATTATACTGTTGAACCGACCCCGAGTGTGTTTGTTAATGAACCCTATAATACAGCGGTAAAACATCGTGCGAGCAGCACCTTGGTGCGAAAAGCACTTGCCGACAATGATTTGAATTTTGCAGAAACATTACTGGAACGTCGCTACTCGATGACTGGCAAGGTCGGATACGGCCAGCAATTAGGTCGGCAAATTGGATTTCCAACAGCCAATATTGCGTTGAATAGGCGAAAACCTCCTTTAGCCGGCGTGTATTTGGTCCGAGCGCACTGGCGAAATAACAAACTCGACAATGAAATTCAGTCTTGTTGGGGAGTCGCTAATTGTGGTTCCCGCCCTACCGTTGATGGTCAAAATTATCGGCTGGAAGTACATCTGCTAGGTGTCAGTCCCGACTTATATGGGATAGAATTAGAAATTGAATTTCACGCCTTTTTGCGTGGCGAAAAAAGATTTGATGGACTTGAAGCGCTAACTGAGCAAATTAAGCAAGATGTTAAGCAGGCAGAAAAGTTAATCGCAGCGTTTTAATCCAGACTTAATAAGAAATAAATGAGAATACTGAACAATGACTGATTATAAATCCACCTTAAACTTACCGGAAACTTCTTTTCCGATGCGTGGCAATCTGGCTCAAAATGAGCCGAAGATGTTGGCCCAATGGGTCAAAAAGGATTTGTATCAGCAAATTAGAGACAACTGCGCCGGTCGTCCCAAGTTTATTTTACACGATGGTCCCCCTTACGCTAACGGGGATATTCATATCGGCCATGCGGTCAATAAAATTTTAAAAGATATCGTGGTTAAAAGTAAAACTTTGTCTGGTTTTGACGCGCCTTATGTCCCCGGTTGGGACTGTCATGGTTTGCCGATTGAACACCGGGTTGAAAAGAAGATCGGCAAAGCCGGTGTTAAAGTCCCCTTTGATGAGTTCCGGCAGAAATGCCGCGATTACGCTATTAAGCAAGTGGAAGGTCAAAAGAAAGATTTTATTCGTCTTGGCATATTTGGTGATTGGGATAAACCTTATTTATCGATGGATTTTCAATTTGAAGCGGACATCATTCGATCGTTATCCAAAATTGTTGAAAATGGCCATCTTCATAAAGGGTTTAAGCCGGTCTATTGGAGTGTTGTTGGTGGTTCTGCTTTAGCCGAAGCGGAAGTGGAATACCAGGACAAAGTTTCCCTGTCGATCGATGTTCGATATCCAGCGGCCGATGAATCATCCTTGCTGGAAAAATTTAAAGTGGTTAATTCTGATTTAGGAGATGGACCGGTATCAGCGGTTATCTGGACAACGACCCCCTGGACTATCCCTGCATCACAAGCGATATCGATCAGTGCTGATTTAGAATACGCGTTAGTCGAATTCGATGCTCAAACAGAAAAAGACTCTCGATTTGGCATTGGTAAAGAACGTATTGTGTTAGCCAGTGAAATGGTTGAGCAAGTGATGACTCGTTATGAAGTTGATTCCTATAAAGTGGTTGGTCACTGTATGGGAGCCGATTTGGAAAATGTCGTTTGCAGGCATCCCTATCTGGATAGAGAGGTACCGATGATTTTGGGCGAGCATGTGACTACCGAAGCCGGTACCGGCCTGGTTCATACAGCGCCGGATCACGGTGCGGACGATTTTACTGTTGCGCGAAAATACGGCATTGAAACACTTAATCTAGTGATGGCCAACGGCGTTTATTCTGATAAGACCGAGTATTTTGAAGGGCAACATGTTTATAAAGTCGATGAGCCGATTTGTGAATTATTAGCCGAGCAAGGTCGGCTGATCCGAAAAGAAAAATTCAAACATAGTTTCCCCCATTGCTGGCGAACTAAAACCCCACTTATTTTTAGAGCAACACCACAATGGTTTATCTCGATGGATAAAAGTGGCTTGAGAGAAAAAGCCATGGAAACTATCAAACAGGTTAAATGGATCCCGGATTGGGGACAAGCCAGAATCGAAGGCATGATCGATGGTCGACCGGATTGGTGTATTTCCCGTCAAAGAACCTGGGGTGTGCCGCTGTGTTTGTTAGTGCACAAAGAAACCGATGAGCTGCATCCAAATACCATCGAGTTAATGCAAACCGTTGCAGAGCAAGTCGAATCCAAAGGTATGCAAGCCTGGTTTGATTTGGAGCTTAGCGATTTAATCGGTGATGAGGCTGATGATTATGTCAAGGTAACTGATACTCTGGACGTATGGTTTGATTCTGGCGTGACTCATCAATGTGTGCTTAATCGTCGTGATGAGTTAGTTGAACCGGCAGATATGTATCTGGAAGGTTCAGACCAGCACAGAGGTTGGTTCCAATCATCTCTGTTAACCGGTTTGGCGATTAACGGACATGCACCTTATAAAGAAGTATTGACCCACGGATTTGTGGTTGATGAAAAAGGCATAAAAATGGCTAAATCAGGCAACAATGCCATGCCTCCGATGCAGGTCATTAATAAATTAGGCGCCGATATTTTACGACTGTGGGTTGGTTCAACAGATTACCGTTCAGAGATAACGGTATCTCACGAAATTCTAAAAAGAACCGCTGATACCTATCGTCGGTTAAGAAACACCGCCCGTTTTTTCTTATCTAATCTTAATGGCTTTGACCCGAGCACCGATATTGTCAACGCGGAAAAAATGTTGCCACTTGATAGGTGGGCGGTTGATTGTGCTTATAAAACCCAACAGCAATTGAAAACGGCTTATAGCGAATATAACTTCCTGGTAGCCACCCAAACCATGCATCACTTTTGTGCGATGGATATGGGAAGCTTCTATCTGGATATCATCAAAGATCGTCAGTACACTGCAAAAGCCGGCTCGCTGGCCCATAAATCTTGTCAAACAGCGCTCTACCATATTATGCAAGCAATCGTTCGCTGGTTTATGCCCGTTATGTCGTTTACCGCGCAAGAGCTATGGCCGCATATTCCCGGCAATGATAAAGACAGTATTTTTTGGGAGACATGGTATGAAGGTCTGTTTGCCAATGACGCAGATGCCAAAATCAATGATGAAAACTGGAAAACCATCGCCAAAGTCAAAGACGAGGTTAATCGTAAAATTGAAACAATGCGTAAAACCAGTGGAATCGGTTCATCATTGGAAGCTGAAGTGGTTTTATACGTCAATGATTCGCTCGCTGACTGCCTAGAAAAATTGGAAGATGAGTTGCGTTTTGTGCTTATCACTTCTCAAGCGAAAGTGGTACGTGGTCAAGGCGGCGATCGTTCTGAATTGGATGGTTTAGCGATAGAGGTGCAAGCGTCTGCTCATCAAAAATGTGAGCGTTGCTGGCATCGTCGCGAAGATTTAGGTGTCGATGATAAACATCCAGAATTATGTGGTCGTTGCGTTGAAAATGTTGATGGTGACGGTGAGGTTCGGCACTATGCCTAGTCATACGGTAATTGAAAAAACGTCCATACTTGATACCGGATTACGATGGTTATGGCTAGCATTGATCTTTTTTATTATCGATCAAATTACCAAGCAAATAGCGGTTGATTTTTTTCTTGTCGAAGGCGGACGATTTGAAGTGATGCCATTTTTTAACTTTACTCTGGCGTATAATCGGGGCGCGGCGTTTTCATTTTTGGCCAATCAAGACGGATGGCAAGTAATCTTTTTTTCGACTATTTCAACTGTAGTTAGTATCGGTTTACTTTATTGGTTATACACTTTAAAGGCATCTAATCGATGGTTAAGTATTTCTCTTAGCTTAATTTTTAGTGGTGCCATGGGCAACTTGTATGACCGCTTAACGTTAGGCAAAGTTGTCGATTTTATCGATTGGTATTATGCCAGTTATCATTTCCCTGCATTTAATGTGGCTGATGCAGTGATTTTTCTCGGCGCTGCAATGATGCTTTGGGATAGTTTTTTCTACCAGCAGGAAGATAATAAATCCTCATCAAAAAAAGAAACGGCCAGTAAATGACAGTAACAAAACTAAACGATAAACAAGTTCTGGTTAATAATAACAGCCGCGTACTTGCCGATATTACCGTCAAATTAAAAGACGGCAGCATTGCAGACAGTACCAAAATAGGCGGTAAACCTAGTTGGCTGGTTATGGGGGATGGCAGTTTTAGCGACGCTTTTGAAGAATATTTGTTGGACAAACAGGCTGGCGATAATCTGGTTTTCGAATTGTGCGCCGAAGATGCCTTTGGAACTAGCAATCCTGATAACATTCATTTTATGGATATTAGTCAATTTCCACAAGATATTGAATTGAAAGAGGGCGCGATTATCGCTTTTGATCAACCAAATGGGCAAAAGCTACCCGGGGTAATAAGAAACGTTGACGGCGGATCGGTAAAAGTTGATTTTAATCATCCATTGGCTGGTGAGACGGTTATTTTTGAAATTGAAATAAAGCAAGTTAAAAATTCAACAGACCAAAAGATTATTCACCACGGAGACACGGAGAAACAGAGGAATGGAGGCTAGGTAAAACTACCAGATTTGTATATCATTATTTATTCTCGATTGCTGGCTGTTGTGCACAATCAAAATATATCAAATATTTTATTCTTTTCTCCGTTCCTCCGCGTCTACGTAGCCAAAACTTTCGCTTTGCTCACGGGGCAAGTTTTGGTAAAATACCTTTCGAATTTTTCTTTGTTCTCTTAGTATCTTATGAAAATTGTTTTAGCAAATCCCCGAGGTTTCTGTGCTGGTGTTGACCGAGCAATTGAAATCGTCAATCGCGCTTTAGATATTTTTGGCGCGCCCATCTATGTTAAACACGAAGTAGTTCATAATAAGTTTGTGGTTGACGGTCTGAAGGAGAAAGGTGCCATTTTTATCGAAGATCTTGCTCAGGTTCCGCCAGGAAGTACGTTAATTTATAGCGCACACGGGGTCTCACAAGCCGTCAAAGATGAAGCCAAGCAAAGAGATTTCAAAGTTTTTGATGCGACTTGTCCGTTAGTGACTAAGGTCCATATGGAAGTGAATCGACGCAGTCGACGTGATGAAGAGTGCATTTTTATTGGACACAAAGGTCATCCTGAAGTCGAAGGGACAATGGGACAATATTCGAGCGAAAAAGGCGGTATGTATCTCATAGAGTCTGAAGAGGATATTGATCGGCTGCAGGTAAAAGATCCGAATCAGCTATACTATATGACTCAAACGACCCTTTCAGTGGATGATACCAAGCGGCTTATCACAGCTTTAATCAACAAATTTCCCAAAATACAGGGACCCAAAAAGGATGATATTTGTTATGCCACTCAAAATAGGCAAGACGCAGTAAAACAGCTTGCTAAATCGTCATCATTGATTTTAGTTGTTGGTAGCCAAAACAGTTCAAATTCAAATCGTCTCAAGGAGCTCGCAGAAAAACAGGGCAGTCGTGCTTATCTGATAGATAATGCGCTAGAAATCAAGCCCGAATGGCTGGAACAGGTGGAAAGCGTTGGGGTTACTGCTGGCGCATCAGCTCCGCAAATCCTGGTGGATGAAGTGTTGGATCGCTTAAAAGCACATGGTGGTGAAATGACTGATTTTCCTACAGGCAACGACGAGAATATGGTGTTTGCTGTACCAATTGAGCTAAGATAGATGTCCAGCCCCCTCGTAACCAGATTTTTCAAGACTAGAATTTTCAAGAACATTCTTACAACCAACTTTCTATGTGACTGAGTTCACACAAGTTTGGGTATTTTCTCCGCTTATCCCAAAAAGTTACACAACTATCGGGCGAAGGTTGATTCCTGGTCGTTTTAGACACATAGTCCAAACTGAAGATAAGCCTCTGCGCGGCATATGAGAAGGTTCGAGAGATTTGAATTTTTAGCAGACAAAAACAAAGTTGATTGATATGGATAAATTGTTAAAGCAAAAAGACAAAATTACTGGTTTTACTCTATTAGAGTTGCTGATAACTATTGCAATTGCTGGCATTATGATGGCCTATGCCTTGCCCGCGTTTGACAACACGATAAAAAATTCTCGTCTGGTCTCCAACACTAATTTAGTTGTTGGGGCCTATAATTTGGCGCGCTCTGAAGCGGTTGCAAGAGGGACCAATGTGGTTGTACAAGCTACCGCTGATGGTTGGAAGGTCGCGCAGGTCGCCCCTGCACTCGATATTAAAATTTTTCAGCCCGATCAGGTCGGCATCGCTTTTTCCACATTTACCGCTGTGACTTTTACATCTACGGGCTTTCGACCATTCACTGACAATGCAGTTGTTACTCTAAAGCTTTGCGATGATCGAGATAAAGGGCGTGAGGTGACTATTTCTGCGTCTGGTTCGACTTCTGTTGATGGAGCACCAACATGTCCTTAGTCAGTTTTAGTAATTATCAAAAAGGTGTTTCCTTAATTGAAATTTTGGTAACAACACTCATTTTAGGTATTGGATTATTAGGCGTTGCATCATTGCAAATCGCCAGCGTATCGAGTAATCAAGAAGGATTTTTTTATTCTCAAGCGACTTCAATATCCGATGATATGGCATCCAGAATTCGATCATCTAAGATGGCTGAATTGATGCCTGGTTCGGTATTAACACACACAGTTTATATTGCTAACTATGCTCAAGCCGGCGCTTTTGCCTGTGGCGCACTCACCGTAACCACACCAAGTGCTCCAACTTTATTATGTCGTGCCGATCAAGGTGCTGCGCCCGATGCGGAGTGCAGTGATGGGGTCAATGATTTAGCCGATATTGCGGCCTTTGACAAGTGGGATATTTGCAAAATGGCCCAAAGAACGCTTCCTGACGGTAAAGTGCGTGTTATTAGTTCCGGTTGGCGTTTATCGGTTGTAGTTGATTGGGAACCCAGCAGAGCAAGAGAAGATTTAGGTCAATTAACCAATGTTAATTCAAATTGCGCCAACGCGATAGGAATCGCCGCCGATAGAAACTGCGTGATTACGGAGATATTGCCGTGAATAAAATCATAAAAAATAAAATGCTTCCGTCCAGGCAAAAGGCTTTTACCTTAGTCGAATTGATGATCGCAGGCACTATAGGCTTGTTACTGATAGCAGGGGTAATTCAATTATTTGTGGGCTCCAATCAAAATTTTACCTTGCAATCAGAACTGGCTGATGTTCAAGAGGATGGGCGGTTTTCTCTGATGTTTCTTCAAAATGAAATACAGCGGGCAGGTTGGTATGAAGATAATACAGATAATCCTGAACCACTTTTATTCACTGATCCGGTGGCCGCAGACCGGGTTGCTAATACCGATTTTGTGACCCTTTCCTATCAACTAGTCACTGATGGTACCGCGCAAGATTGTAATGGTAACTTTGTTGCCAATGGCTTGATTATTAACACCTTTTATCTGGGGGGCGCGGATGGAGAGCAACTTATTTGCCTGGGTAATGGCGGTGCTGTGGGGCAACCTTTGGTAGATGGCGTTAAAGATTTTCAGGTGTTATATGGGGTTGAGACTGACGTGGTTTGTCCTGACGGTGCGGTTAATCAATATATGACCGGCGCTCAAGTTTTGGCAGTTAATGATGCGACAGGAAATCCGTCATTGCATCTCATAGTCGCATCGGTAAGGGTCGCGTTGTTGATGGCAAGCGATTCCGATGTATTAAGTGCCAATGAGTCAGAGACTCATTACTTATTAGATACAGTAAATACAACCAACGATAAGCTCGCGTATCGGACCTTTCAACAAACGATATATATTCCAAATGCCTTTTACAGTAGAACGAATGACCCCGGGCTAGGTGCGGCCTGTCTTGCCGACATGGTAGGTATTTAGTCTTTTTGTTTAAATCGAATAATAGTGAGTATATAAATAGATGAAATCTCAATTGAATAAAAAACAGTCTGCTATGTCAGTCAGGCAATCTGGCGCGGCTTTATTTGTCAGCTTGGTGATTTTGTTGGTGTTAACCATTATTGGTTTATCAGCGGCACGCCGCAGTACTTTGCAAGAAAAAATGGCAAGTAATTTACATGTTAAAAATTTAGCGTTTAACGCGGCTGAAAGCGCAATAGGCGGGTTTGTCGTTGATTCAAACCTCGACGGTAGACTATTAGCGGGGCATGTTTTATTTGATTTAGGTAATGTAGTCGGAAATACCGTGGAAGTTTGTTATGACGGCACAGGAACAGGCGTCGCTTGTGGTTCGGTACATTTGGATTCCGATCATGGCAGTTCTTTGACCTCAGCAGTAGATGTGACCGTTTTGACCAATTGCGGAGTTTGCGCTGGATTTTCGTTAGGAGATACTGGGAGTATGGGGTGCACAGATTACCAACTTGACTCTACCGGAACCGTGGCGACTCAAATCGAAACCAGCACACTGTTTGCATTTGAAGTGGTTGCCTGTGATCAGCTTTAGCTAAAACTATATTTTTGATGTTCAATTCTCGTGTGTTGAATAGCGTTACAAAACAGATTGTGTTTTTTGGAGTGAATGATGAAAAGACTAAGTAAAATTTTATACTTGACAGTAGTTACACTGCTTTATAGCTTTGCAAGTTTGCAAGCTGTGTATGCCGATGATACCGAAATCTTTTTTGTCCCGGCTGATGATCTGGACAATGTACGGCCAAATATCATGTTTGTTATCGATAGTTCAGGCAGTATGGGCTGGGGAATTGATGGCACCAGAGACGTCCCCCTTGCCGAACAACGGATGACTATTGTTCAAGAAGTAATGGATACGGTTTTACAGGATTTAACCAATGTAAACGCCGGATTAATGCGGTTTAATAATGGCGAGCCCGGACCGGTTATTTACCCGGTGTTAAATGTCGACTTGCCTGCTACGCCCGTCGTGACCAATGAAATTAGTGACGGTAATAATGATGCGACAGAAGACGCCGGAATCGTGTCATTTACGGACCAGGCAATACTGATAAATAATACCGAGTATATGGCACTTCGATTTGAAGGCTTAAATATCCCTCAAGGCGCGCAAATAGAATCTGCCAATGTGGTTTTTACTGCGTCTGGTAATTCATCTGGTGCGGCAGATATATTTATCGGCGCAGAAGATGTTGATTCATCCGCAGTGTTAACCGGTGTGGTAAATGAAATTAAAACAAAATACGACACCAATCGTGTAGCACCTTTTATTCTTTGGACAATGACCGATTGGGTTGACGGTGGTCATTATGCCACCGATGACTTATCCGCCATTGTGCAAGCTGTAACCGATCGACCGGGCTGGTGTGGCAATAACAACCTGACTATTTTATTTGCGAAAGGTTCTGGCTTGTTCCGCTCAGCCTATAGTATCGAAGGCGTCGTTGCTAGCAGCGACGAAGGGGTGATGGCGCCAAGAATAAAAATACAGTATTCGCAATCAAATTTTGCTGCTGGCGCCACAAAATGCTTTACCAGCGAAGCAGTTACCCAATTATTTTCTGACAGCCATGATTTTGTGATTAAATCTAATGGAGATGGTGATGGTGGTACTAGTGATCTGTGGGTCTATAAGAATCCACGGAATAATCAATATAGGCAAAATCTTGGTTTCACTTTTCAAGATGTTAATGTGCCAAAAGATGCAATTATTAACTATGCTTACCTGTCTTTTACCGCCGAAAGAGCTTCTAGCGAACCTTCTGAAACCAATATTACCGGTGTTGCTCAGGGTGATATTTTGGCACCTACGGATTATACCGGTTTGGTCGCTCTGCCAAGAACCTCCAATGTTAATTGGCAAATACCGAACGATTGGGCTGCCAATGGTGTGTATCAAACTCCGGATATCAGTTTGATGGTGCAAGAAATTGTCAACGACGGCGCCTGGACTGCTAATAACAGTATGGCATTTATTATGACCGGGGTATCCGGGCGTCACACTATAAATGCGAGAGAAAATTTAACTGCAGGTACCAAGCTGCATATTGGCTATGAGGGAGTCTATACACCGGGATTGATTACCATCAGAGATGATTTAAGAGCGGCAGTACTGGCGCTGGTCCCTGATGATGGAACACCGATAAGCGGTACCATGGAAGAGGCGGGCCGTTATTTTCGTGGTGACCCGGTTTTTTGGGGGTTGAGCCGTAATAACGATAATGAAAGTCGAGTAAGCCACCCCCTATCTTATGATGCGACTGGTACAGTGATCAGGGACGCGGCTTGTACAGACGCTAATTTGGACGCCTCTGAATGTGCTTCCGAAACAATTGCAGGTGGACCGAGTTACGTATCACCTATTGAAGATTCTTGCCAAACTAGCCATATCGTTTATTTAACCGATGGATTTTTAAATTCTCATAAGACCGCGACCGAAACAACCTACAATGATTGGACCGGTGGAACCGGTAATTGTTCTGGAGGAGAAGAATGTTCTGTGGACATGGTCAAGTGGCTGCATACCAATGATGTAGCATTGACGGTTTCCGGAACACAAACAGTCACTACTCATATGATAGGTTTTGGTGCTGGCGCGGATCCAGATTTGATGGCGGATATGGCCCATGCCAGTGATACCGAACCCTTTTCACCGCAAACCAAAGATGCCTTAGTCGATGCTATTAATGCGATAGTTGGCGGGATCTCTAACGTTAACACAACTTTTGTGACCTCAGGCGTTACCGTTAACCAGTTCAATCGCATCACTCACAATGATCAATTGTATTTTTCATTATTTACCCCGCAAGATGGTACTAGCTGGGCGGGTAATGTAAAACGATATAAATTGGAGAGTGGGATCATTGTAGACTCTCAGACACCTGGTGTTATTGCTGTTGGAGACGACGGTGAATTTGTCGACGATGCAGTTAGTTTTTGGAGCTCGGTGGTGGATGGAAATGATGTTACCAGAGGTGGAGTCGTTGAACAATTAGACAAAGGGAGCAGGAATGTTTACACCAATTTCGCAGCCGGTAGTTTAACTGCTGCGGGTAATTTGTTTAATAGTACCAACGTTTCGACGACTTTATTGGGGGGAGGTACTCCGGTTACGGCGTTGAGGAAGACCACTATTTTGGATTGGGTCAATGGCTATGACGTTAATGATCCGGTTTACGATCCTGCTGACAGCTCGACACTGACTAGCACCCCGATTAGAAAGAACATTGGTGACCCTTTGCACTCGGCGCCAACTTTGCTGCAATATAATGATGCGGGTGGAAGTCTCTTAACGACTCGAATTTTTGTAGGGACAAATCATGGATTTTTACATTCGTTTGATGCGGATAATGGTGGTGAACACTGGGCATTTATTCCAGAAGAATTGATCCCTAACTTAGATAGTGTGATTGATACAGCAGCCGGTCCCCACGCTTATGGTCTTGACGGCAGCGTTACAATTAAACTTGACGATCAAAATGGTAACGGTGCGGTAGATACTGGTGATAAAGCCTATCTATACATTGGTATGCGTCGAGGGGGTAGCAGTTATTTCGCCTTTGATATTACCTCTCCCGATGCGCCTATATTCTTATTTAAGATCGACCCGAGTCGAACCGGTTATGGAAATCTGGGAGAAACCTGGTCGAAACCGACCCTTGTAAGAATGAATATTGGTGGCGCTAAGGCTGATGCTTCTAATCTGGTGATGATATTTGGTGGAGGTTATGATACTGATCAGGATGCTGAAGGCACTGCCAGCAATACTGATACTGTGGGCAATGTTGTTTATATTGCCAACGCGCTTACCGGTGAATTGTTGTGGGATTCCAGCATTGATACACAGGCACCGGGTGGCGCCGCAGGTTCGGTCACCTATATGAATTCGGTGGCATCAGATGTGGTTGCATTTGATCTGGATAATGAAGCTGATGGTTTTGTTGATAATTTTTATGTCACAGATTCAAGGGTCCAGATTTTCAGATTTGATGTTGATAACGATGCTGGAACCATTAAAGGTGGCCGCATCGCTCATTTATCAGACAGCATAGATAAGACTGACAATAGGCGGTTTTATTATAATGCAGATGCCGCATTGATTCGTAAAGTTGGCGATAATTTTGTGTCAGTCTCTGTAGGTTCTGGTTTTAGAGCACATCCTCTTAATACCGATGTAATCGACTATTTCTATGTAGTACAAGATAGAGGCATACTTACCGGCAATTTTGATATGGACGCAAGCTTGTCCGATTTAGTTGATGTGACTTCCTTGGCCGACGACGATAGCAATGGGGTTTCCAATCAAGTTGAGCTACTCAATGACCCAGCTAACAATAAGAAAGGATGGTATATAGGATTTAGTGCTTCCGGTGAGAAAGTATTGTCTAATTCGATTACTTTTAATAACGTTGTATTGTTCACTAGCTATATTCCACCAGGGGCTACTGGTGATGTCTGCGAGGCTGCGGCTGGTACCGGCCGTTTATACGCAATGAATATACTAGATGGTAATCCCTTTGTTGATAATAATGCTGATGATGTATTGAGTGAAAATGATCGTTTTGTTGATTTGATCGCAGGTGGTATTGCACCACCGCCAACCATCGTACTAGATGATAGTTTGACACCTCGATTATGTGTGGGTACAGATTGTTCGTTAGCGGGAGATTGTCCAAGTGGTGGTGATTGTAGACTTCCCCCTATTGCAAATGGTTTAATGGGCATTAAGTGGCGCAGAACGTCTAATTAGGAATATAAAGATGAAAAAACATGGCTTAAGAAAGTTACAAGCTTTCACCTTGATAGAGCTAATGATTGTGGTAGCAATTCTCGGTATTATTGCAGCGATAGCCTACCCGGCTTACACTAATAGCATTGAAAAAGCCAAGCATAAAGACGCACAGGCTGCACTAACCCTCGCTTCTCAGGCGTATGAGCGTTATCGCTCCAGGCCGCCCTTTAGTTACGATGTTGATCTTAATCAGATTTTTGCGACTGAAGTTCCTTTGGACGGAGGAAGCAAGTATTATGATCTGAGTTCTGTGCATACTACGACTACTTTTACTATTACAGCGACAGGTGTTAATAGTATGTCCGGTAAACCGACATTAACGATTACTCACACCGGTATCAGAACCAACTGGGAATAATTCAGCTTTATATTAACGATAAAAAAGAGAAGTTTTTACTTCTCTTTTTTATGTCCAGGGATGGACGGTCAGGATTTTGTTCCCGACAAATCCTAAGTACCTATGTCCCTATAGGCAATGCCACTAGGAGTGGATGGAATGGTCGATTTATCAGAATGCTTGAGGCATGGTTACAACCTTTTCCAGTTTCTTTCCGTTCCATAAGTAAATATCTGTCACTCCACCCAAAGTAGTAACGTGCAGCGCGTACTTGGTTTTATATTGTGAAAAATTCTTACCCGATAATTTGTTAATTGTTTTTACTTGAGCCCAGCCTATAAACTGATTGGATGGAGGTTTTGAGGAGCTATCAATTTGTTCAAGGGTATATTTTCTTAACCCTGACAAATAGGCGAGCAAATAATAACGGCCATCCTTTCTAACATAACCGGCCCAGTCTTTATTCCCATCGCCGTTTAAATCAAATTCCATACTCCAGGGACACATAATTTCTGCATTAACAGCGTAACTAAGTAGAGCGCCGCCGGGATTGCTGATAGCCTCATGACCTGATTTTTCAACTAACTTAAAATTGTCAAAGATCTGGGTTCGACAATATTCACCAGAGCGGATCTCTGAAGCCAAGCTGCTCGCTTTAGCATAAGGAATTGCTGACAGGTAACAGATTACTATCGCAAAGCTAATTTTATTCATTATGGTGTTCGCTCGATTTGGAAATCTGTCGAACATTATAACCGAATAATCTGGCGCCAACCTGGATTAAATCTCGTGGCTAATAATTAACCACTTATTATGCGAAATTATCGGAATTTTCTGTTAGAATGCGCGCCTGATTTTTAAAGTGGCTAATTTGGATTCTACTCAGACTAGTTACCCTGGCAATTAATAACCAACCCTACATGCGTAAACAAGACTTTCAATTCGATTTGCCTGATTCTCTGATTGCCAATCAACCCTGTGAAGAAAGAGCACAAAGTCGACTGCTGGATCTGCAGCCAGCCACGGGTCTTATCAAGGATAGACATTTTTACGATATTGTAGATTCTATCCGGCCAAAGGATTGCTTGATTTTTAATAATACCAAAGTTATACCAGCTCGCTTGTTAGGTAAAAGAAAAACAGGCGGCAAAGTAGAAGTTTTACTGGAAAGGGTAATCCCTGGCAAAGGCACTGCTAAAGACCAATGCATCGCACAACTAAGAGCCAGTAATACCCCAAAGGCGGGGGCTAAAATCATTGTAGCAGATGATTTTGTGCTTCAGGTCATTGGCCGGGCGGGGGCGTTTTTCAAACTCGAATGCTTGCAGGCATCTCCGATGCTTGAGTTGGTGGAACAATATGGCTCGATACCGTTGCCACCTTACATTCAAAGAAAAGCGGATGAGTTTGATAAACAGCGTTACCAAACGGTTTATGCCAAAAAGAAAGGCGCTGTAGCCGCGCCTACAGCCGGTCTTCACTTTGATGAAGCACTTATCAATCGGTTAAAAGTAAACGGCGTGGCAATGGATTTTGTCACTTTGCACGTCGGTGCAGGAACCTTTTCTCCGATAAGGGTTGATAATATTCTAGATCATCAGATGCATTCCGAATGGTATGAAGTTCCTCAAACTGTGGTGGATTTAGTGGCTTCCACCAGAGCCAAAGGCGGGCGAGTTATATCCGTTGGGACCACATCGGTACGATGCCTCGAATCAGCTTCGGTTTCAGGCGAGTTAAAAGCATTCTGCGGAGAAACAGATATTTTTATTTATCCGGGCTATCAGTTTAAGTCTGTTGATGCTTTGATCACCAATTTCCACTTATCTGAATCGACTTTGTTAATGTTGGTGAGTGCCTTCGCCGGCAAGGAGTTGATTTTGAAAGCTTATCAGCACGCAATTCAGCAGAAGTATCGATTTTTCAGCTACGGTGATGCGATGTTTATAGGGAGTAGAATTTAGATGCCAGATGCAAGAAAAGAGATTAATTAATGAAATTCAAATTATTAAAAACTGATGGTAAAGCACGACGTGGCCAAATGAAGTTTGAGCGAGGCACTATTGAAACACCGGCTTTTATGCCGGTCGGAACTTATGGTTCGGTAAAAGGAATGTCACCAGAGCGAGTACTCGACACAGGCGCTGAGATCATTCTCGGCAATACCTTCCATTTAATGCTGCGTCCTGGCACCGAAATCATCAAGTTACACGGCGATCTGCACGATTTTATGAACTGGCAAGGACCGATTTTAACCGACTCTGGTGGTTTTCAAGTATTTAGTTTAGGCGAGCTTAGAAAAATCACTGAAAAAGGCGTGACTTTTCGCTCTCCGATTAACGGCGATAAAGTCTTCCTGGGCCCCGAAGAATCGATGCAAGTGCAGCGGGAGCTGGGTTCCGATATTGTGATGATTTTTGATGAGTGTACCCCTTATCCAGCTAGCCAAAAGCAAGCTGAAACTTCCATGCAATTGAGTTTACGCTGGGCAGAGCGCTCCAAAGCCGCCCATGGGGATAATCCCTCGGCCTTGTTTGGAATTGTTCAAGGTGGCATGTATCCCGAGCTCAGGGATATTTCACTGCAAGGATTAACCAACATTGGTTTTGATGGTTATGCCATCGGCGGGCTGTCCGTTGGAGAGTCTAAGCAAGAAATGAAAATGATTTTGGACAACCTGACGGGCAAAATGCCCAAAGATAAACCCCGTTATTTAATGGGGGTTGGTAAACCGGAAGATTTGGTGGAGTCTGTTCGCCGAGGTATCGATATGTTTGATTGTGTCATGCCTACCCGAAACGCACGAAATGGCCACCTTTTTACCCGCACAGGCATTGTAAGATTGCGAAATAGTCCCAATAAAAAAGACTCTGGACCAATTGATGAGGCTTGTGGTTGTTATACCTGCCGAAATTATAGTCGTGCATATTTACACCATTTAGACAAGTGTGGAGAGATGTTTGGCGCGGAGTTGGCGACTATTCACAATTTGCATTATTACCAGGATTTGATGCAAGGATTGCGTAATGCGATAGAAACAGGTACATTCGACGACTTTGTTGAGGGATTCTATCAATTACGTGGCATGCAAGTACCGCCAATCGATGAGATTGAGTCGTAGGATTAGGACATTAACGGTTGTCTTTTTAGACGACCCATTAACGGTTGATTATAAAAACATAGGTAGCTGTTCAGCGAGTTGTCAAATTAAACAGTAGCGGAATAGTCACAAAACAAATTCGGTGGGGTGCACCCATCATACAAGAAAAAGAGGATTAGAGATGTTTATCAGTACAGTACAAGCAGCCGAAGAAGGCTCCGGTTCAGCTGACGGAACAAGCACTATTATAATGATGGTTTTGTTTGCCGTGGTTTTTTACTTTTTGTTAATACGCCCACAAAGTAAGCGATCAAAAGAGCATAAAACGATGATCGAAGCCATTCAAAAAGGTGATGAAGTGGTTACCAATGGTGGCATTATCGGTAAAGTTAGTAAGATCACCGATGGGTTTATCATATTAAATGTTGCTCAAGGTGTTGAAATTAAGTTTCAAAAGCATGCAGTGACTGCATCATTGCCTAAAGGTACTATTAAAGAGATTAATAGCTAGTTAGTTTTACCTCGTCAGTAGGAGTACCCGTCCCGGCGCGAATATTTTAGATAATTTCGCGGAACGGATGAGCACTCCCGGCACATATTCCTTTGAGCGGAAGATGGAATACTTCAGCAAGAAGCCAAAGCAAAAAGTAAAGCCAAATAGAAAAAATATAATCAGAGAATAAAATATGTTCACAAGCCAAGCTCATTTACGCCCCATGAATACTTTTCCAAGATGGAAGTATTTTATGTTGGCTATTTTATTAATTGTCGGTACGCTGTTTGCGTTGCCCAATATCTACCCACCGGATCCGGCGATTCAAATCACCCAGGAAAACGGGGCGTTAATTGAAGAGTCTTTGTTTAAAGAAATACAGCAGACTCTCGAAACCAAAGGCATATCGCTTAAATCATCAAAAGTCGAAGATGGCAAGTCACTGATCCGTTTTAACAACAAAGATGATCAATTTAAAGCGAGTGCAGAAGTCCCTAAGTTTTTAAACAGCAAAGGATTTAATCAGCATGTTGTGGCAATCAACCTTGCGCCAACTACACCAGAGTGGCTTAAGTCGATTGGAGGCGCACCGCTTAATTTAGGCCTTGATTTACGCGGTGGCGTTCAATTCTTAATGCAGGTGGATATGGACTCAGTCATGGAGCGAAAAATGAAACGCTATGTGACTGAATTAAAAACCCTGTTTAGAGAAAACGATATTCGTTATTCTTCAGTTTCTACGCAAAGTAATAGCCAGATAATTGCTCGTTTTAGACAGGCTGATTTGCGCGATAAGGCAGAGATACAGGTTAGAAAAACCTATACCGATTTCAATACAAGGGCACGTGATTCAGAAAATATATTTGAGTTAGTCCTTAATATCAGCGAAACAAAAATCAAAGAAGCGCAAGATTATGCAGTTGATCAAAATATTGCAACTTTTAGAAATCGAATTAATGAGCTAGGTGTTGCAGAACCACTCATTCAGAAACAAGGCAGAGATCGAATATTGATCCAACTACCCGGTGTTCAAGATTCGGCACACGCCAAGAGAATACTAGGTACCACTGCCACTTTGGAATTTCGAATGATCAATGAAGGTGCCAATCCAAATGCTAAACGAGCACCTGCCGGTTCTGAAATCATTAAAGACCAAAATGACCCTATCAATTGGGTGGTTAAAAAGAAAGTAATCGTCAACGGTACCCAAATTGTTGATGCTACTCCTGGCTTTGACTCGCAAACGGGTCAGTCGCAAATAAACGTTAAGTTAAACGGTGAGGGTGGTGCGAAAATGCTGGCGAACACCACCAAGAATACTCAAAAGTTGATGGCTATCGTAATGATAGAAACTAAAGCCATTTATGAAAGAAATGAAAGTGGTGAGTTGAAGGTCGTCGATAATATAACCGTAAAAGAAGTGGTCAGTGCACCAAAAATTAATGGTGTATTTGGCGCTAGTTTTGTAGTGACTGGCAGTTATACGCCTTCCGAAGCAAGCGAATTCGCGTTAATTTTAAGAGCCGGTTCATTAAGCGCCCCCACCTTTATCATTGAAGAACGAACCATTGGTCCAAGCCTTGGTAAAGAAAATATCGAAATGGGTATGAATTCAATCATCGTCGGATTTATTGCGGTATTGATTTTTATGTTTATCTATTATCGTTTATTTGGTTTAATCGCTAACGTTGCGTTATTTACCAATTTAATTTTCATTGTTGCAGTGATGTCTCTTATTCCCGGGGCGACTCTAACGCTTCCCGGAATTGCTGGTATCGTCCTAACGGTTGGGATGGCGGTTGACGCCAACGTCCTTATCTTCGAGCGGATAAGAGAAGAATTAGCCGATAATGTCAATCCGGCACAAGCCATTCATAACGGTTATGACAAAGCCTTTTCAACCATTGCCGATGCAAATATTACAACATTGATTGCGGCCTTTGTTTTATTTGGCATTGGTACGGGGCCTGTCGCGGGATTTGCGGTGACTCTATTGATCGGTATTATGACTTCAATGTTTACGGCGATAGTCGGTACCAGGGCAATCGTTAATTTGATTTACGGTGGTAAATCAATTAAAAGTTTATCAATATAAGAGGCTCAAACCATGCATATTTTAAAATCAAACCTGAATATTGATTTCAATAAATACCGTTTACCAGCGTCAATTTTCTCAGCCATTTTGTTGATTGCTTCCGCGATATCCATCGGCATCAATGGATTAGTTCTTGGCCTGGATTTTACTGGTGGGACGCTAATCGAAGTACGTTTTGAAGAAGATGCCAACCGCGATCAAATACAAGCTCAGTTGGAAAAGGCAGGCTTTGAGAAAACAATCGTGCAATATTTTGGTACCTCGAAAGACATTACCATTCGATTGGCTCCACAAGCCGGTAAGAATAATGCGGAAATAGGTGATGCCGTTTTAAAAGCAATAAGAGAAGATTCAGCAACCAAAGTCGTTATGCGACGAATCGAATTTGTTGGACCCGCCGTTGGTGATGAATTGGCAGAGCAAGGTGGGTTAGCCATGTTAGTCGCACTAATTTTTATCATGTTGTATGTTTCGGTACGATTTGAATGGAAATTTGCCATTGGTTCGGTGGCGGCGCTTGCCCATGATGTGATGATCACCTTGGGGTTATTTTCAATCATTCAAATGGAATTTAATTTAACCGTATTGGCGGCTATTCTCGCGGTGATCGGTTATTCGCTTAACGATACGATTGTTGTATTTGACCGTATTCGTGAAAATTTCTTGAAACTCAGAAAATCTGATTCAGGAAAAATCGTAAATACTTCGCTTAACCAAACCCTGTCTCGAACCTTAATGACTTCGATTACCACTTTATTGGTTTTATTGGCATTATTTTTCTTAGGTGGTGAACTCATTCATGGATTTGCCACGGCTTTAATCGCCGGTGTTTTTGTTGGTACTTATTCGTCTATTTATGTCGCGAGTAATGTGGCATTGGTTCTTGGTATTACTAAAGAAGATTTGATGCCCATTGAAGTCGAAAAAGAAGGCGCTGATCAAGACGCGTTTATGTAGGCTACGGTCGCTCCTAGCAAAGGAACCAGTATCTTAAATATCCTAATGTAGCTCTCACTAGTGATGTGAGAGCTTTTTTATTTCTATGTGCTGACAAATATTAGACTATAATTAGCCATAACTTCACCCCCCTGGAATTCCCATGTCACAACCTAACGATAATCAACCTGAGAATGATGTCACTTTCAGTGATTTAGCGCTGCCTGAAGAATTACTCAGAGTACTTAATGATATTGGTTATGAAAAACCATCGCCCATCCAATCGGCTAGCATTCCTGTGTTACTGAGTGGTGCAGATATCATTGGTCAAGCGCAAACTGGAACCGGTAAAACCGCAGCTTTTGCTTTGCCTTTGTTGGCCAAGATTGATGTTAATCTTAGAAAGCCTCAAGCCTTGGTATTAGCCCCAACTAGAGAATTAGCCATTCAGGTGGCAGAAGCAATCAATACCTATTCAAAATATATGAAAGGATTTCAAGTGGTACCCATTTATGGCGGCCAGTCTTTTCCAGTGCAATTAAAACAATTAGCCCGTGGGCCTCAGGTTATCGTTGGAACGCCTGGTCGGGTGATGGACCATATGCGTAAAGGTAAAATCAATTGGGATCATATGCATACATTAGTGCTTGATGAAGCCGATGAAATGTTGCGAATGGGGTTTCTTGAGGATGTTGAGTGGGTGTTGGAACAAACGCCAGATGATCGCCAAATCGCATTGTTTTCTGCCACCATGCCTAAAGAAATTAAACGAGTCGCTGATCGGTTTTTAAACAAACCTCAAGAAATCAGGATCAAAACTAAAACAGCAACGGCTACCACCATCGAGCAGTCTTATTTGACCGTTTCTCATCATAATAAATTGGATGCCTTAACGCGAATTTTAGAAGTTGAAGAGACCAATGCTATTATCATTTTTGCACGAACAAAAACCGCTACTGTAGAATTAGCCGATCGTTTAAGTGCCCGCGGTTATGCTGCAGCGGCCATTAATGGTGATATGCAACAATCTGCTAGAGAAAAAACCATTGCTCAATTAAAAAATGGCCGATTGGATATCTTGGTCGCCACGGATGTGGCTGCCCGAGGCTTGGATGTTCCACGGATCTCTCATGTCATTAACTACGATATTACTCAGGACGTTGAATCTTATATTCATCGAATTGGACGAACCGGTCGAGCCGGTAAAGAGGGCAAAGCGATCTTATTTGTAACGCCACGTGAAAAACGTATGTTGTATACCATTGAAAAACACTCCGGTAATAAAATTCAAAGAATTGGCCTGCCAACCACCGATGAAATCAATGATCAAAGAGTTGATCGTTTTAAGGCGAAAATAACTGAAAAAATTAACTCCGGTGAATTAGCGCCTTATTTGGAA
>CAZOBX010000070.1:0-2650 GCA_964578045.1 uncultured Kangiella sp.
CTACGGTGATTTTTACGCCACCACAGAGACAGCTTGTTTCTGAATCTGACATTTTAATCCTTCCTTCAATTGGAGAGCATATAACGCAAAGCTAATTTTTCGTGTATTTATACGCTGAAATTCTGCGTACTATATATTAGATTGACACAAACCATAGGTGTAATCGTCAATAAATTGTTTGTTAATTAAGGTATTTTGTTGTAAACATCCTTCACGTACAAAAGATGATTTCTCTAGTAGTTTGTATGAGCCTGTATTGTTGACTGAGCATAATGCTACAAGTTTATTTAAATCTAAAGTTTTGAATGCATACTCTTTAATGAGACTTAAAGCTTCTCCTGCAAAACCTTTTCCCTGAGCGCTTTGCTTTACCATAAAACCAACTTCTGCAATTTTTGCCTTATGATTAACAATTTTAAGCCCAATACTTCCAAGTTTTTCACCTGTTGATATATCAGTTATACCAAAAGTAAGCCAGTCATCGCTGTCAATTCTCCAAGGTTTAGATTTCGCTTGAAATGCTGCAATTGCCTCTTCTTTTGTAAGTGGTTCATAAACGTGAGCCATCATTTCAGGGTTCATTTTTATTTCCACAAACAGTTCAAAGTCTGAGTCATTAAGTGGCAAAAGTTTTATTCTGGGCCCTAATAATTCCAAGATACTTCCTTAAGTTATATAACGCTTGTTTCATTAATCAGTGTGAGCTTGCGAACAATAATTTAATGCAAACTCTTATTATGTGCTATACAGAGAGCACTATTTATAATCATTGACTAATTGACCATCAGATGATTCTTGAAATTGAGGATAGTCATCAGCTATTTCATAAAAATCAGATTTTTCACTAACAAATATATGACCCATAGTTTTTAGCCCAGTTGGACCATCTAATGATCCTGCAATAATTCCTGTGGCATCTAAATCAAACGGCTCCCAAAAAAGACTTGAGCCACATTCCCGGCAAAAGCCTCTCTGGGCGATATTCGATGTTTTGTACCAAGCTAGCCCATCATCTTTAGTTATTTTGATATTTACTTTGCGAGCCTTTGTATGAGGACCAAAATTGCCGTGTAATTTCTGACACATACTACAGTGGCAGTTTACTATATCTCGAAGGGGACCGTGCACCTCATACCGCACTGCACCGCACAAGCAACCACCAGTAGTAATTTTATATTCATTCATTGTGTATTAATTCCATGGGCACATGACAGCTTATTATATGCAGTAAATCTCATTAATATTCCTGAGATATTCCTGCAAGTTAAAATTATTTATTCAAATCAGCAGCGAACGCAGCAAAAATCCTCGAAGATTCTACCCAATCATTTGTAGAGCTATTTTTGAATCCTTATGGATTTAAGAGTTTCGACATTACTATGTAACGAACAAATATCATTACCACCCAACACAATATCTTTTTGCGCTGCAAATGCTGTTAAAGCAATAGATAACATCATTTTACCTAACTCCGTACTTCCATCAAAGACATAAGTATATCGTCCATTTGTATTACATGAAGTCGGTGTCGAAGGCTTATCTGTAAGTTCCAAAAAGACTTTAGTGCCAAAATCATTACCAACTAATATCTCTTGAATCTTAGTTGCCCCTGTAGATGTTGCATTGGCAGAGAAGCTAAATAACATACTTAAAAATAAAATATTTTTCATGTAATTCCTATTTTGATAGATTCATAACGCTTGTCTGAGTTTCGCGAGGCAACGAGCGTAAACTCGTGACTCTTGTTAGGTGCTCTGATGTGAGAGTAGTTGCTCATAATTTTCCAATACCTTCTCAATTCCGTCAGTTTCTAGTTCATCATCACATATAGCGTCGTGATAGATGCGATACAGTGCGCCAGATTTTCCATCTCTTTTATTGATGTAATAGTAATCGCCACTACCAATGGTACACATCGCTACAGGAATGAAATCAGTTTTGACCGCGATTATCCCAGGATAACATTCTGTAGCTTCATCGATACATTGAGCTTCGGTCATGATATTCATATCCGCGCCCATTGTAGATAAGTCAGACTTTTCATCGAGTTCAAAAGCCTTCCCTACAATATCATTTATAGCTACAAAATCCTGCCAGTATTCTGGAGTCATGTTGTGCACCTAACGCTGATTATGTTCAGTAAAAACACATATACACCCTTGTGTTTCGACCAAATAATTATTTTTCTAATGAAATCAATATATTACACAAGTACTTTTCGAATGCAACCGCAAAATCGACATTTAGTGAACATATACAGATTATCTCAAATAGAAATAGCCGATATTTTTCAAATAGTTAAAGATCAATTTTGAAAGTTTTTGGCAACCTATACAGATTTCACTTGATAGTAACTAGGCATTTAAGGGTCTTCATCAATTATGGTGGCAAGGTAAATCAGGATACAGCTCCAAATTTCCACAGTAAAAGAGAATTGCTCTCTTAAATCTCTCTCTATTTCTAAAACCTCGACACCGGTATTTAATCACTTTGATTTTGCTATTAATACTCTCTGCCATTGCATTGGTGACATTTAGAACAATCGCATTCACTATTCCTGCCAAATTATTTTTAATGATGCGAGCGACTCGAATTAGAGGCTTCAGTCCACTTTTATGAACTCGCTTACACCACATTAACCAAGCTTGGG
>CAZOBX010000070.1:2660-23888 GCA_964578045.1 uncultured Kangiella sp.
ACTGCTTTTGAACGGTAATTCCAAAATTGTCGGGCGGCTTCTTTGAATGTCCAAGCGGTTCCCGTTTTATGCGCAATCAATTTCATAGCGTTAAGCCATTGACGGTTTTCTTCAGTTAATTTTTTGGGAGATTTTAACCAAATAAACCGGCTACCATCGAGTTCTGCTTTGAGAGTTTGTCTTTCTTCTTTACGGACTCTATCAACGGCTTCATTGATATAGGCGGCGACATGGTATCGGTCAAAACACATGACCCTGTGGGCTTTAGGGATTGAGTTTTTCGTCGCTAATCGATAAGCCGGACTCATATCCATTGAGATACTTTTAATTTGATTTTTATCTTGCGGTGTTAATGTTTTATAGTAGCTATTTAAGCTGTCCTGGTTTCTTCCTTCGTAAACAGCCTCCACATAACCTTCTTGACTGCTAACAATAGTGACATAATCGTGTCCCTTCTTAATTGATATTTCATCAACGCACCAATGTTCTATCGCTTTATGTTGGCGTCGCTTTAACCCTCGATCAACGGCTTTTTGCATAATTCGGTCGACCGAGTTCCAGCTAAGCCCGAGCTGTCGTGCGACAGATTGAACAGGCGCTTCTTCCAACCATCGAATCACCATGAACTCAAAAAGCAAAGTGAATCTTGAGCTTTTCTCGGACCAGGGAACATCGCTTGTTAAAACGCCGCACTTACTACACTTAACCCGAGGTACATTAGCAATAACAAAAGTCTGTAATTGACAGGTATCTAAATGTCGCCATTTTCTTCGACGGCTATCATAAGAGCTAGCTGTGTTACCGCAACAAGGGCACTTTTGAATATTCTGTTTATCTGCAGTCACATGAACATAAACAGCATTTTCTGACTTCTTTAGCTCTACATGCTCCACAAACCATGGCGCTTTGATCGATAAGATATGTTCGTAAAGTGAGTATTCATCCATAGCGAAATACTGATTGAGAAATGGATGAGATAGAATAGCAGTTTTATCTATAGTTCCACCATAATTGATGAAGACCCGCATTTAAGTAGCTCGGATCCGACTTCACCTCGAGAGATAGTGAGGCTTTCCACGGATAGGCTAGTAGCACTCTCTTAAATACACTTCCTGATAGCTGCTGACAATAAACAAATAGAGGAACTTGATCCCTTCATAGCCAACCTATTTTCATCACTTATATATATTCTCGATAAATCAGGATCTACTGGCATTGCCATCTTTTCGCCACATTGTGTCAGCGACTAACCCTTTTCTCCCCCCTTGAATGCCTCAAATTTGGGTTTAAATGATTCTGCACTGAAGGAGAACATTCAGAAAACTTCTTCAGTGAACTTAAAACATCAATCTTATAAATAATTTAACTAAATATAAAACGACAAACTGGAGAAACACTCATGAAAAAATTAATTATCGTATCATCACTTATCGCAGCATTAGCTATTAACACCACTAGCGTTCAAGCGGATGCCAGCACTGAACAAAATGTTGGCTTTGCCTCTGGCGCTATTACCGGCGCTGCCGTTGGCGGACCAATTGGTTTTATCGTTGGCGCGATTGCCGGTGTAGTACTAGGCGAGCAGGTTGAAAAGGCCAATCAACTCGATGATGTGAGCGCAGAGCTTACTCAATCTAAATCTGATAAGCAGGCATTAGAAACCAAAATTGCAGAATTACATGTTAGCTTAAACAAGCATCATAACCTCAGTAGCGCACGGGTCGATTGGCTTACTCAAGGGCTAACCCTTAACCTAATGTTTACCACTAACTCTACTGAGCTATCAAAAACTGATCAATCCATGATAAAACGATTATCTAAGGTGTTAGCCGAATATCCTGACCTGCGAGTTAGACTGGATGGCTACGCTGATCCACGAGGTAGCGAACAAGAAAACCTTCAGTTGTCGCTGAAACGTACCGAGTCTGTGGAGCTAGCATTTGAATCATTAGGCGTCGATCCTTCGCGTTTATCGATTCAGGCTCACGGTGAATCGCAAGCTAAAATAGGGGATAACGACGGCTATGCAATGGACCGCCGAGTTAGCATGATTTTTTTCACTCAGAGCAATGAGGTTGTGGCTCAAAACTGATTACAATATTTATCCAATCGGGGTGTAGCCATGTGCATTAAGCATGCTACACCCTTTTTTGCTTTGGTCTTGATAGGATTTTCTACGACTATCTCAATGTGATTTAGTTTTGAAAATAGCCAGGTTTTTTGTTGCTACATCAACTAAGATTTATAGACTAAAGACCCTATTTCAAGATTAAGCCAAAGAGTTAGTATGAATATAGACGAACGCCGTATTAAACCCCGCTTTGCAGTCTCACTTAAGGGAAATATCACCTCTGCCGACGGTCAGGTAAGTTCGATCCATGTCTCTAACATTTCTTCCTCCGGTTTGCAATTAGTGATAGCGCAATCAGAACTGCCAGGCCTTATTCCCAATATCTCAGAAGTCAATAGCCTCACACCGGTTCAGATCGAATTGAGCTTTAATCTACCGGATACACAAGCTTCGATTAAGATTCGCTGTGGGATTGTTTATGTAATAAAAATGTCGGACGAACAATGCAAAGTCGGCTGCCGTTATGAACAATTTTATCAGCAAAGCGATCAGCCCCTGGAAGACTATCTTAATCATTGTACGACACACGTAGCTCCACTTAAATTAATCGAGGAGTAGGCTTCTTCATCCTGGTTAAATCATTAGTTCTAAATATCCCAAAGTAATTAAAACCGATGGTTTCAAACTATCTAATTATCAAGGCCGATTTAAATCCCTGAAGATGTGATTTATGGACTCAGCTGGGCTATGCTAAAGGATTCCGTTATACATCTAGCGAAGGTGAATACTATGGCCATTAGCCCTATCGAATATCTTGACTCACAAGATATTGATTATACTCTGGTGCCGCATACCACCAGTTTTACCGCACAGGAAACCGCGGCGACCGCCCATATTAAGGGTAATCAACTCAGCAAAGTGGTGATTGTAAGTAATAACGACAAATTGCTGATGATTGTAGTGCCGGCTAATTGCATTTTAATGCAGCAATCCATCGCAAGGTTATTAAGCTCACCCGATATATCAATCGTGCCAGAATATCAATTCAGGGATCATTTTCCAGAATGTGAAACCGGTGCGATGCCGGCGTTTGGCAATCTTTATGGAATGGATGTCCTGATCGCGAAAGATTTAGTCAAACAAGAATTCATCACCTTTAGTGGTGGAACTCACAATATTCTGATCAAGATGAGAACCGATGATTATATGAGGCTGAGTGGTGCACGTAGTATTAGTGTCGGCTATAAAATTGCTGCTTTAGCGGCGCCAATCACTACTCATCTTAAAGACAACTGGCATTGGGTTTAAGCTGGAATCTTTAGGAGTTACGGATGTCTATTTCAGTACGATTTAACAATTTTCTTGAGCAACAAGGTGTGTCTTATGACACCATCAACCATTTACACAGTAGCAGTTCTGCAGGTAGTGCTCACGCTGCACAAATTCCTCCGCATCAGTTGGCCAAAGCGGTTGTACTTGAGGATCATCAGGGAAAAAAGATAATTGCGGTCTTACCTACTGATAACAAAATAAGTTTGCAACGACTTAATGATCGTTATCGGGCAACCTTTCATTTAATGCCAGAACAACAAGTGTACCCCTTGTTTTGGGACTGTGAAAATGGTGCAATCCCTCCGGCCGGCGAAGCTTATCATCTCAATACCATTTATGATGATAGCTTGTTGGCTCAGGCTGATGTTTACCTTGAAGGCGGAGACCATCAGACTCTGATCCATCTGAATCAAAAAGAGTTTGCCAAGTTAATCGCAAAAAATCAGCACGCCAGTTTCAGTCGTCAAAGTGTTTTTTAAAATTGATATTTTGAGCCTGGATTGAGTTTGACAAGAATATTAGTGGGGTCAGTGGTCATAATACTCAGCTCGATTACGACCGTTCCGTTTGGCTTCATAGAGTGCCTTATCGGCGCTATCCAACAATGTCGACCAATCACCGGATTTTGATGTGACACAAGATGCGATTCCTATACTGACAGTTACAAATTCGCTTACCGTAGATTTAGGATGCGGAATTTCAAGCTCCTCTATTTTTCGAAGCAGGTTTTCTGCGACCTTTTGACTTCCTTGAAGGTCTGTTTCTGGCAATACCGCGACAAACTCTTCTCCACCATAACGAGCGACCAGGTCGGCGGGCCGCGAAATTGATTCTTCCAATGCCCTTGCAATCTCTTGTAAACAATCATCACCGCTTTGATGCCCAAAATGATCGTTGTAATGTTTGAAGTAATCGACATCAAAAAATAGCACCGACAACGGCCGTTGACTTCGTACAGATCGACTCCATTCTTCAGATAAAAAACTATCCAACATCCGCCGATTTGACAGGTTTGTCAGTTTATCGATATAAGTTAGTCGTCTTAATTCTTTAATCAAATTTTTGTGTAGAGTTAAGTCGTGAAATAGGCACAGGAATATCGGCGTATCAAATCCTACTTGACTAATGGATAGATCAATCGGAATAAGTTTGCCATTTTTCTTTTTTATCATTACCTCGATTGGACCATTATCGACAAAAAAACTACTGGTCTCGGACTTTTCTGAATCCGGCGAAAAACAAGACCGCACCCCCGTTAGGTCATCATCAGCTAACAATTCGATAAATTCTTTGCCAATAAGTTGTTTTCGAGTATAACCTATCAAGTGAATAGTAGCCGGATTTATCGACTCTATCAGCCCTTGCGCATTAACCGTGACCATCGGATCAGAGGCTCGGTTAATCACTTCTCGATTTTGATATTCTGAATGTTTTAGTTCAGACATCAAAGCGACCTGTTTTTCGGTCAGTTCCTTCAGCACTATTTGATGACCAACTCTTGCCCATACTTCTAATTCATTGATCGGTTTAGTGATGTAATCAACTGCCCCACAGCGGAATCCCTGAGCAATATCTTCACCTTGAGTTTTTGCGGTTACAAAAATAATGGGAATGTTCTTCGTAGTTGGATCAGACAGTAATTTTCGACAGGTTTCGAACCCGTCCATTTCGGGCATCATAACATCGAGCAGAATAAGATCTGGATTAAATTCTTTGACAATTTTTAGCGCCAATGCACCCGACGGCACTCCGGATATCGAATAATTCTTATGACTTAAGATTTCATGAAGAAGCTTAATATTTTCTGCTTTATCATCTACTATCAGTATTCTAGATTGATTGTTATACATAGCTAATACCTTATCGACTGACTGCTTCAATCTTATTTTTAAACATTCTAAAAGCCTTCCACTGCCGTACCGCGCTGCCTTGTGGTGTCATTCTGTTTGCCTCTCGTTTCGGACAGCATGGTAATTTAGCAAATTTAGGATTCCATCCATATTAAGATCTTCGAGGTGTTGAACGAATAGCTCGGTTACGTCCTTATCCCGTTTGGGCAGCTTTTGGATTTCCTCAACACATTTTTTCAGTTCTGATAGATGATAAAGTTTTGCGGCTTTAGAACATTTATCTACCATTGGTTGTGGAATAAAAAAGGTTTCATGCTGATTAGAAAGAGCGTCACAGCCTTTAAGCCGAGTGTTTATTTGCTTCCCGCTGTGCAAGTTTTTATCTTGCACAACGCATTCAGCGATATCACTAAATAACAGTGGTTTAGAAATGAACCTTTCAAAACCTCTTTCTAATATCGCCTTTCTCTCATGAGAAAGTGTGGACGCCGACACGGCGATTATTCTCGGCTGAGTTTTTAACTGACTTTGTCTAATTTGATCAAATGCTTGTAGACCATCTAATACCGGCATTCGTATATCCATAAAAACAATATCAATGGGATTTAGTGTTTGGTTTTCGCAACTAACTAATTCAACGGCCATTTTCCCATTGGTTGCTTCGAGCGTTTCAATGCCAAGCACCTTCATAAAATCGCTTAAAATTAAACGGTTATCTTCGATATCGTCGACCACCAATGCTTTATTAACTGGTAATACTGAACAACTCGATTGACTTTGTTTGCTAGCGCAGGCTTCGGTTTGGCTAAGCTTTAATCTAAAACTAATACGGGTATATTCTTCAACTTCGCTCTGGATTTCAACCCGGCCTCCCATCCCTTGAATATGGTTTTTTGAAATAGCTAGCCCTAAGCCAGTTCCCAATGATTGATCGCTTGCAGTCTCTTGTTCAAATGGGAGGAATACACTTTTAAGGAAGGACTCTTCTATGCCTCTACCCGTATCGAAAACTTCAAAATAGATAATTGAATCGGCTTCTTGTCGAACCGTTAATACGATTTTTCCAAAACGGGTAAATTTTATGGAATTATTGAGAAAGTTTATTAAAACTTGTTTAAGTTTAAGTTTGTCCCCCAAAAACATGTTTGAATCCAGTTGCCTTTCGACTTTCCAAATCAGGCTCTTTTCAATACATCGTATTTCGAACAGACTTGCTAATTCATCGATTAATAAAGAAAGATCGAATGCATCATTAGCGACTTCACTTTTACCCGCTTCAATTTTGCTCAAATCGAGTACCGTATTGAGCAATTCCATTAAATGATTTCCAGCAATTTGAATATTGCTAAGATAATCCTGGTTTTTGCTGTTCACAGACTGATCTCTGGCCATGACCTGAGAATAGCCTAGAATCGAATTCATTGGTGTTCGGATCTCGTGTGACATATTGGCTAAAAAATGACTCTTAGCTAGCGTCGCATGCTCCGCTTTTTCCTTTGCTTTCGAGAGCTCTTGCAGGCTATGGGTTAACTTAGTAGTCATGTTATTAAACACATGTGCCAATCGACCTATTTCATCCAGAGTATTCTCTTGGGCTTTGGCGGTAAGATCGCCTTGTTCTATCTTCCTGGCGGTATCAGTTAGATTGACAATAGGTTGCGAGATCTGCTTGGCGAACCACACGATTAGGAATCCTAAAGCAGTCATGATGACCAAACCAAATGACAAGATTTGCCAGGCTACCCTGGTCACTGGCAGAAACGCTACTTTTTGAGGAATTTCAACTAATAGCGCTGCATCAAGGGAGTCTATCCATCGATAGGAACCTATTACTGGTTCTCCTCGATAATTATTATACAGAGCGGTTCCCTGGTTACCCGCAATGGCTAACTTAATCCCAAACGATTGAACGCCTCTAATATATTTTTCGTCATTGGTTGGTTGACTTGAAATAAGCGCACCATATTTGTCGACTAAATAACTTTCACTAGAATCCAGCGAATCGGATTTTTTAAAAATAATGTCGTCAAGCCGAGACAAATTAATATGAAATCCTAGTACACCAATCGTTTCGCCATCTGGCTCCACAACAGGAATTGACATCGTTAGGGTTGCTCCAGCGGTAATTGGCGAAGGATAAATTTTTTGCACATACAGACCTTTTAATCCTTGAATGAAATAGCTATCCAAGGTTCGATAATCGCCTTCGTGTTGCGGCAAGCTCGACATGATTATTTCACCATCGGTATTTAGTAGAAAAAATTCCTGCCACTCGTCTTTGAGTTCCTTTATTCGTAAAGATATATTTCTCAATCGATCTAGGTTTTTCAAATAGTTTTCGGTCTTTTTCTCACTTTGATATAGCTGTCTGATCAATAACCGAAGGCTGCCTAGCGCATTCGATATTTTCAGATCTTTTTGTAGGTCAACCATCCAAAGATCCAATGAATCTTTTTTTAGACTGGAAGAAATTTCTAGCTTAGAGAAAGTAGCGCTAATAATTGCTTGCTCGGTTTGTGAAAGAAAAAATAGACCTATGCTTACAACAGTCGCAAAATACAAAACTAAATTTGACAGAATGAGTTTAGCTTTTAAGCTAGATTGAATATTCTGTATTAAAGAGAAATTCATCGATTTCAACTAAAATTATTGCATGACTTTGGTTAAATGCTCTTCTACATGGAGCATAATAGGTAAGCGTTTTGTTTTATCAAAATCGATACGTCCGGTGAGCCCTTGGTAGTTGTTGACCGAATCTAGATAGAGTTTTATTTCCCTGGGGGCTGTATTTCCACTTTTTAATGCCTGAATAATTAATGAAACAGCGTCATAGGTTAATGCCGCCATGCTGTTGGGCAACTGTTGATATTCAGCAAAATAGGCTGCTACGAAATTTTTGTTTTGTTGACTGTTGTTAGCTAACGATGCATGCCAATGGTGTGAATAGTAGGCGCCGTCAAACAAACTATTATTCCCAATTTCGGGCGGGTGCCAAGCGTCGCTACCGATAATATATCCTTTGAATCCTGCATGACTTATCTGATTCAGAATCTGTTTGGAATAAGGAGTAGGCAACGGCAAGATAATCGCAGTAGTCGTCGAATCAATTGATTGCTTCAATGCCGCAAAACATTCTTTGGGTTCAAAAACAAAGGTCTCTTTCAATTCAATGGTACCACCAATCGTTTTAAATCGTTTGATAAAAGATTCAGCAACGACTTTACTGGCTGGTTTGGTCACCTCGTAAATAACCACTGCGCTATCAGTCGCTAATTGTTGATAAAGAAAATCTGCTAGAAATTTACCTTGTATATCGTCGTTAAAAGCCAGCTGAAAAATAAAATCTTTATTTTGACTAATTGCCGAAATGGTTGAACCGGGCGATAGCATTGGCACTTTAGCTAGCTGTGCGACTTCGGCGGCGGGCAATGCAGTAATGCTGATATTTGGCCCGATAATTGCCACCACTTTTTGCTGATATATCAGCCTTCTAGCGGCCAGCATTGCTTCTTTTGGCTGGATTTTGGTATCTTCCAGAATAAACTCTACAGGAAAGAGTTCACCGTCGATTATTAACTGATTATTGTTGAGATGAATTTTGAAATATAACTTTGCTGCTTGGACTGCTTCTGCTCCCCCATGAGCGCCCAAGTCCATCAATAAACCGATTTTGATCGGTTTATTGGGAGGATTTTGATCGGCGCAAGAAGTTAAACACAAAAACCAACCAGCCAAAATCATTAGTATGATCTTACTACCCATCGAACACGCCTTTTCACTGCCCGTGAATATTCAGTATTTGTGGTTGTTATTGGATTTGATTAAGAAACTCTATCTTATTAATCCAAGTTCAATGCCAACAAAAGACGTAAAGGATCTGACAGTATAGACTTTTTTTGACGAATTTGCCAATAATAGCCAAAACCTAAAATCGGTCAATGGGTTTTAGTGATTGTAAGTTGTACTATCCAGGTGAAGAATTTTGCGCTCACCATCCAGATGGTATATATAGTCACAACGCTTCGGCATTACATCAATCGCATATTCAGTGAGACGTTGATAGTGGTCAACAAAATGACAAACTTGCTCGGCCGACATCAGGTTATAACAGGTATTATCTTTGTTGGAGGACTGAAGGTATTGCGCTAGTTTGTTTTCCTGTTCAAGCCGCCATTTATAAACCTTGGAAAAATCCGGCGCCTTTAACATTAGCCAAAGATCCATGTGATCATAAAGTGGCTCGTATTCAAGGCGAAGATACTCATTTACCTTGTTACGCCAAATCGCTTTTGGATCTTGCTGTTGTTCTAATGTGTTCACGGCAGCAGCTAGACTTTCTATGGGTTGTGCTGGCACTCCCCAGCACCAACCCTCCATTAAAACCATATCAACCGGTGCATTGATACGAGGCCATTGTTTAGGGTTAACTGGGTTATCTAACGCTTTGTTAAATATCGGTAGGGCCACATTCAGCCCCGGTTTGCTCAGTGCCTTAAATGTATTTGCTATCAGCTGAGTATCATGAGTTCCAGGTGCCCCTCGCACTGTAAATAACGGATGAATATGCTTTGCCATTTCTTTTCGACTTGCTAGACTAAGGTAGAAATCATCTAACGATAGAACAGCAATGGATAGCGGATATTTCGATTGAATATATTCTGCGAGAAACATTGCTAAGGTTGATTTTCCTGAGCCCTGGCAACCGTTTATTCCGACAAAAAAGGTTTCATCGAAATGACTTTGACGCTCAACTAAACGATCAGCTAGCGGCATATACCAATCGACTGCGTTTTGTTCAAATACAAGATCAAGTTGGTTATTACTGATAAAAGTTTTTAGCATTATTTAATCTATAGAATTCTCAGTAACTTCATGCGGATCTTCTTGTGTAGTCCAGCCTATGAAATTATTGTTTGTATGGATAAATTAGGGCTAGGGAATACATTGGTTTAGTGATTTCCTTAAACAACCAGTCTAGAATTCCACCACGGGCTGCGCCATAATCCACAAGCTCAATATCGTGTATCCAACCATCAAAAATAACAATGGAACTTGACTCTTTAATACAACACGATGATTTCCAAATTGCCGTAGCGCCATCACATGGCCAAGCCACACAGCAAAAACATGGCCGATAACAATGGCGATCACCGAGATATGCCACACTAATTTAGCGTTTATCACACTGATATCAACTAGATACAGGGAAGTTCCAAACAAATTCCACCCCAATCCTAACGGATCTGATGCAAGCGGAATAATGTACTGACCGACGATGGCCAAGTAAGATAGATAATGCGCTAGATGGTAAGCAAGTGCAATTGGGATCAAAGTTAATACAAAAGTTCTGGCGATCAGAATAATGCTGTTATTATCGCGTTGTGCAGCGGGTAAAACAATCCACATCAAACTGCTGAAGATCAAATAAACTAATGTAAACAACAAAAAGAATAGTACCAGCGCTATACTGGCTACCGCAGCCAGAGCATTACCAGTGACATCCTGTAACGCAATAATAAACGGTCGTAAACTTTCCGAATAGATCATGCTTTTAGCGAGTCCCGCCCAAAGAGGCGTTGCCATTAATCCGTCGAAAGTGACGCTGGCAAGCATAAATAAAACAAACACACAGGCGGACATTGATAAAGGTTTATTAGTTAACAAACCAACTGCAAAAGGACGAAGACCCCAACGGCGCTGCTTGAACGGAGCTCTTTCAAAGCATTCCAGGTTATTTACACAATCGTTAGTTTTCTCTTCAGAGATATTTTTCACTCGAAATTCAGTCGGCGCAAAGCGGCCAAGATAACTAAACAGGATAGAAAACACTTCGGCGTTTTGTAGCCATTGGTGACGCCCGAACAACCACATGCCCAACCAGGTAATACCGCTATAAATGAATACCATCTGTGCCAAATGAATCGGCGAATCGCTTCGTGGCCAGATCAACTCTGCCCAGACAAACCAGCTAAAAAGCACAACCGCCGGCCAACTTTCCAGTTTTTGTGGCCAATCCAACTGCAGCCCGAATTGTTTTTTTGGAAAAATAGTCAGGCACAATTTTTCCAGCCAAAAAAATACACTCGACCAAGGGTTAATCGCCGCCCATAGATTGCCCAGTAATCCTGCGATGTAAGAAAAACCAACCCACCAGATCACCCAAACCGCTGTTGGCGCTATGTTTTCAAACGGGTTCTGTTTTCCATAAAAACCGCTAACAACGATCAGAATAAGCATGCCAACAGAAAATATTTTTAATAATTGAATCATCCAAAAAGCAACCCAGTATCCGCTGCCCGTTCCCGTGATGATATTCAATCGAGGATAGTCTTGTACCGGTCTTTTACCTCTAATAAAAAAAGCAATAACCACAAAAGAGAAAATGATCGCCAGTCCGGCCGCACCAAGGTATAGAGCGAGAGGCACTGGCAAATCATATCGTTCACCAAATCCATGGGCACTTAGCTTAGCCGAAAAAATGGAACTCGCGATGCCAATCAACAGTAACCGGCATTTAGGGTTAATCAGGGTGAACTTCAAGATAGAGTAGTGCTTCATGTCCATGTCCTTTTTGCTCAGCAAAACCATGGCTGGTAATGGCAAATCTACCACTAGCCATTGCGGTAAAATCAATGTTACTCAAATTCCCAGGTGAAAGCTCAAACTCTAAATTGTATCCGTGTAAATGGAGCTTGACCTTTTCATCACTTTTCCAGATCAAACGGACCTTATCACCTTGAGTGACTCGAATGGTTTTTAATTGGCCGAGCAGATGACGTTTTTGTATTTCCAAATAGAAAATTTGTGTCGTGTCCTTTTCGGAGGATATTTTGTTATTTTCGTTGTTGATTGTTGCTTTGTTCTCATGGGCGAAAGAAGGTTGATAAGCAATGACAATACTCGATAGTATTAAGTAGAATAGCGAAGAAAAAAACAGCCTGTTTCTGATCATTTCGATTACCAGTTTCTTTGTTAAACACCAGTCTCTTACTCAAATTTTGAATGCTTGGTCAGTAAAAGCAGCGTTGGGTTAAAATACAGTATTAGTGCCCACGAGGGTCGTTCCATTGACCAAGTAAAACAATACAGTTGGGATTAAACCCACTGTCCTTTAAGGTATTCCATTGTTTGACCACTTGCCGAGTCGCCAGGTCAACCACCGTGATGGAGCCATCATTCATTTTTGGAAGATTAATAAAAGAATTCTGCACGAAGGCATATTTTCCGTCCTTAGTGTAAGCCACATGATGAGCTCCACCAGCGGTACTAATTGTCTTTTCAATGGTGGCTTCGTTTTTACTTTTATTTAACTTAAAAAAATGTAACTTGCCAGGTAAAGATGAGGTGACATGCATTTCTTTGCCTTCGTCATCGAAATAGATTTCAAGCGGAACAGCAGCGTTTTCTGATAAAAAATCGAAACCGGCTGCTGAGTCAAAACTGTTACTTTTTGGATTCCATGTCAGCGTCCACAAGCTGGCATCATT
This sequence comes from uncultured Kangiella sp., assembly GCA_964578045.1. Lineage (GTDB taxonomy): Bacteria > Pseudomonadota > Gammaproteobacteria > Enterobacterales > Kangiellaceae. Next base: position 15,401 of record CAZOBX010000070.1, read on the forward strand.
CATATTCGTCACCCAGGCAACCGGCGGATTCGACTTAGGTACAAAAACCACTTCAACCGGAGCGATGTCATTTGGAGACGGTTGGTCGGTTACACTAATCGAACCAAGATTTTTCATACTACTCAGTTCCAGAATACCAATCCTGTTGCCCGGATCGCCAAGATCAGTAGCACGAACCGTACTGGTGACTAACATTCGATTAATCTCTTCATTGATAGTAATGCCATGGGGATACTTAACCGGTGAGTCAACACTATTAGTCAAAGTATCGTTAACCGCATCACCGACCATTATTTTGCTGGATCCCATGCAGGTTAAATACCATTTAGTATTGTCTTCTGAAAAAACCACGTCTTCGCCAACCAGACATTCCGGCACTTCAATCAGTTTAATTCGATAAGGCATTTGGGTCATATTGATCACTCTTAATTCTGGTTTTCCAAGTGCGGTCAGATAGATTTTGCTGTGATCGCGATTCCAGAAGATATGATGGGAAACCAGATCAGCAGGCAAAGGAATATCCATCAAAATATTGCCAAAGTTTTTTGATTCGGGATCAATATCAAAAATTGCGATGCCTTCCTTACGCGCTTTATTGCCAAAAGGCATTTTCAGTTCTTTGAGTGAATCTTCCGGTTTCGATTCGTAATTTGCCATGGCTAATATTTCGGCTTGACTGGTGATCGGAATTGTAAAAGCCAACAAGACCAAAACGAATGCCGTTATTTCTAATTTTTTCATTTTTCTATCCTGTATTTAGGTTAATGTAATAGCAATAAAAACGGCAGTACTACAATTATCGCTTGTTTATAATCCTATAATATAACTAGATTTGTTTGCGTATCGATCATTCTAATAACTCTGCTAACATCTTCGCAGCGACCTCGGCGCCGTCTGATTCAACCGCTTTAAAAGTCGTCGAAAGCGGCAGCTCTTCGATCATTGCTTGAGCAATAATTTCTGGATTACATTGATCGAAAATCATTTTCCTTCCCGCTTTATATTGATCGAGTCGATGAGCAACATGGAAGTTCTGTTCAAAGTGGTTTTTAAGTGGAAAATAGATAAACGGTGTATTAGCGGCAACCAGTTCCATCGACGTTGTTAACCCACCTTGCACTAACGCCAAATCACAAGCGGCTAGATGCCGATCAAGATCAGCCACAAAGGCATGTGCTTCTACCCCGATCGGCAAACTAAATTGAAGCGGGTTGAGCCTTGGGCCGGTGACCAAAATCATTTTCAATTCGGGTAAATGTTTTTTTGCGATAGGATAAGCCTGAAGAATGGTTTCTATTAACGCCGTCCCCACGCCGGAGCCTCCCACTGTCACAATGCACACTTTCTCATCTGGATGATAACCAAAACGACTTCGCAGTTCTTCTTTAGAGCCAAAGTTAGTAGGATGTTGTCCCAAAATGTAGCCACAGAAATCGAAGTGTTGAGGGATCCAATCCTTCATGGTTGGCAAGTTCAATCCAAATCCCTTAGGAATAATATCTTGAAGATTACCGACAAAAATAGCTCTATCTCGAACCGTCGGATTATCTTCGATGTGGTCGATCATTTCCAGGTTATAATCTGCGATTAGTACCGATTCGCGCTCGCCTCCTTCTGGCATAGGTACAAATCCAACAAAATCCGTTAACCAGGCAACCGCGGTTTTTTTAAGTTCAGGGTGCTCATGCCAAAAATGATCGATTTCCCACGCTTCATCGGCAACTATCAGATCATAATTGGTTTGCTCTACCACTTCTTGAAAAACCATAAAATTGGCGATCATGATCTCATCCATATTTCTCAAAGCTTGAAACGCGTTGAGATCATGTTCACCGGCTTCACTTTCAATGTGTTCTGATTCACAAGCAAGTTTAACGCTGGCGGGATGAATAAATTCGTTGTTAACTTTTAGCAAACGAGTGACCGGATTTTGCGCCAACCAGTGGATTTGACAATCCGGATGAAGTCTCCGTAACGCTTTGGCGATTGCTATATCTCGCCGTCCGTGGCCTAAACCAATCGGTGAAGAAAGCATGAGCACTTTTTTCCCCTTTGCGTGTTTCTCAACGGCTTGATTTCTAATTAGCTTTTTATCAATTGCTCTACTGGATAGGTCAAGCGCTAACTTCTTAACCAGGAAATCTCTTACCAGCAAATTCACTTTTGCAGGAAAGCGACCGTGGGGCGAATGGCCTGCTCCCGGCAAAATAACTAGCTCACAATCGGGAATCACCTCGGCCATTATTTTTGAATGTTCGCATGGAATAATTGCATCCTTTTCACCATGGATTGCCAGTACCGGACACTCAATTTTTTGAAAATCATCTTCTAGCATCAATAGATCTTTCTTATCAGCAGCTCCTCCAAACATTGTGGCTGTTAACACTTTAGCATTGGTAGATGCCGCCCACTTAATGCCATCTTCAATATGCTTGGTCGAATGAGGTTCGGTAAAAATTTGTGAGATAAAAAACCGGGCAAAATCCGGGTAGTCTTGCAGCCAATAATCAGGATTATATTTTTGCCATCCTTGAGGAATACCGGTTGGCTTTTCTAGCATCGCTTTGGTCATATAGTCGAATGAGGGGGCTAACGGGTAACGTCCACCAATACAAATAATGGCTTCGACCTTGTCCGGATAATAGCGGGCTACCGCACAAGCAATTTTTGCAGACATAGAATAGGAAAAAAGAATGGCTTTTTCAGTGTTCGATTTGTTCATTACCGACACTATGTCCGATACATAATCTTTTAACCGGTACGCAATTGGTTCCTCTGGTTTGTCTGATCCACCATTGCCACGAGGATCAAGAACAACACAACGAAAATGCTGGCTAAAATAAGCGATCTGACCTTTGTAATTTCGAGAATGAACAATTGACCAGGTAGGAACAAAAACCATGGTTTGAGTGCCTTCTCCATAAATTTCGTAATACAGCTTTATTCCTTGCTGGTCGATGTGGCCGGTTATGTGTGGCTGTTTTGCTCGCATTCTCTGTCTCTTTGTGAATTTTAGTCCTTGTCAGTTTCCATGCTATAAATAAGTTCGCCAAATCGTCTTAATGCCTTTCTAAAAGGAACTCCCTGATCTTCCAAACCCAACAAAATCATTGCTTCGGCACCAATGAAGGCACAAGATATTAATGCCACGACTTCATCGGCAGAGAAAGGTTTAAGAGGGCCATATTTTTGTTCCACTTTAAGTGTGAAGGTCATTAAAACCTTGTTCCAGCCTTTTAAAGCCTGGCGTATCATTTCACCAATTTCTGGGTTGGACCAACCGGCTGCAAGTAATTCCTGCAAAACTCGAACATAACCACTTTCCAGATCTTCGTCTAAATAATCACAGGCTTTCTCCCACTGATGTGCGAGGTTTCTTGGATCTTCCGAAAACAGAAGCGTCTGCCGATCGATCAGTTGCCTGTTCATATAGTCAAATAGATCCAATATCATTTTGTCTTTTGAACCAAAATGATACTGGATTTGACTCATGGGCGAGCCAGCGATTTCCGCAACTGCTCGAGTTGTCAGATTTTGGTAACCTTTTTCTAACAAGACTATTTTCGCTGCTTCCAGCAGCTTAATTTTGGTGATTTCAGCTTTACTTAATTTCAATGATCAAAACTCAGATGAATTGTATTTAATTAAAATAATTCATTCGAACGAATTAATCAAGGTGTTTTTGCTTTATTTCGAATTAATTAGTTTAGCGAGACGGTGACAGAAAATGCCTTAATGTTCAGCCAAGAGGCATGTAAAGCTAACTTTAACCGTAAGAACCCCGCCGTTTATAGCCTTTTCTCTCCCGCTAACCAAACCTGTTCAACTGTGATTTGTCCCCATAACTTGGGCGGCAGTTTATAAAGATTGTCACTTAACACAGTAAAATCGGCATATTTGCCGGTTTCAATGCTGCCGATCTTATCTTCCATATGTAATTGCCAGGCGGCATTAATGGTGATAGCACGTAGAGCTTGTTGAACATTGATCGCCTGGTCAAGCCCCAATGTTTTCCCACTTTTAGTTTTTCGAGTAATCGCCGTTTTCATTAAACTCAATGCATCTGTGGGAAACATAGGACTATCAGCATGTATCGTAGGGTGTAACTCTAAATCAAAGGCGGTTTTTAAAGGCAGCACCATCTGAGCACGCTGCTCACCGATAATGCTCTTAGCTAAAGCGTCACCATAATAATAAATATGATTAATATGAAAACTAGGTGTTAATCCTAGGGACTTAAATTCAGCCAAAACCGATCGCGGGATCAATAAGCAATGCTCAAAACGATGTCTCAGTGTTTTGCCTTTATCGTCCAGCTGCGATTTAAAAACGGCTAGTGAATCAATATTCGATTGATCACCCTGGCTATGCACCGCTAATTGCCAACCTAGATTACTGAACTTAGTGATTTGATTTTCAAATTCTTCTGCAGAGAGTCGAGACTGTCCTTTGTGATTATCGATAATACCCATTTTGGCGGTTAGTTCATTATTGACGTAGGGGTGAGATAACGCCATGGTGCCGGTATAAGGCGACCCATCGTGCCATAGTTTGATACCTAAAATTCGATAATAATCATCACCCTTTTCCGGTGTGTCCGGAAGGTACGTTAATTCCTTTGTCGTCAGATAAATAAATTGTCGAATACGCGGTTTAAAATTATCGGAAGAAGCGTATTGAGCCGCCATTGGTGGCAAGTTATAACCCACCGATGCGACCGAAGTAAATCCTGATTTCAGAAGATCTTGCAATGTTTTTTGATATCGTTCTATCACCGCAATGGGTGTCTTCAAATTTTCTAAGAATGGATCAGCTGCAGAAGACTCTGCAATAAAACCATTTAGCTCGCCGATAGTATTCTTGCCATAATAACTGCCATTTCCCGGACCAGTCGTGTTTTTATCGATACCTATTTTTTCAAACGCCTTTGAATTTGCCCAGAATGAATGCATGGTTTGTGAAATAATAAACAGCGGGTTATCCGGCGCCATTTCATCTAAAAAGTTTTTATTGGGTAAATTCAAATCAGGCATTAGAACCGGATCCAGACCCATCGCATAGATCCATTCTCCTTTATCAGTTTTATTGACCGCATCGCGCAAATTTTGCCACATCTTTTGTTCTGAGCTAAAACTGAAACCACTCAAATCGACGGTATCGGAAAAAACGGCGCTCAAAGTAGGGTGCTCGTGGGCAGCAATAAAGCCCGGGACCAAGGTTTTGCCTTTGAGATCGATGATTTGAGTGGTTGAGTCAGCAGTTTCCATCAATCGGGCTTGGTCGCCGGTTTGAATAATGATCCCATCTTTTATCGCCACAGCTTCAACCACCCTATCAGCGCTGTCGACTGTCAAAACAGTCGCTCCTACAAAGATCGCATCTGGCGCATTGCTAGAACTACATGAGACCAAACTACCGAGTAGCGCTAAAACAAATATCCGCATAAAGCCTGCCTTATTCAAGAAATAGAATACTCGAATGATATACTTTGCCAGATCCTGGCGCAAACTCCCGAGCCAGATCAGCTAGTTAGACTGCTTCAAGCGGTTAATTCAGTCCAGTGGGCTATATGCCAAGTGATGTTTTAGTCATATTAACTGTTGATCTGGCTAAGAAAAAAAAACTGCAATGTTGTATCATCCGCTCAGTTTAAAGAATAACTTTAGTCATCAGGATTACTCTGCCCATGCCAAAGCTTTCGGTTTGTATTATCTGTAAGAACGAACAAAGTAGAATTGAAGCCTGCTTATCTTCTGTCAGTTGGGCTGATGAAATTGTACTGCTCGATTCTGGTAGTACTGACAAAACCCTCGAACTTGCCGCAAAATATACTAATAAAATATTTACTAACCTCGATTGGCCTGGGTTTGGCATTCAAAAAGGCCTTGCAGCAGAGAGGGCAAGTCATGATTGGGTGCTCTCAATTGATTGCGATGAGATTGTGACCGATTCCCTGAGAGATGAAATTTTAACAGAACTCGATCGGATCACTCCCGACCAAGTAATTGTTTTGAACCGGCTAACCCATTTTTGTGATCAATTTGTCTATCACAGCGGCTGGCACCCTGATCCAATTGTTCGCATCTACAACAAGAAAAAGTACAGTTTCAATAGTAATTTAGTTCATGAATCGGTTGATTGTGGTAACGCTCCGCGTATTCAGCTAAAAAGTAAATTGCAGCATTACACTTTTGAAGGGTTAGATAAGTATCTGGCCAAAAGAAATGGTTACGCCAAAATCTGGGCCGAAGAAAGATTTAAAAAAGGTAAATCAGCTTCTTCGTTAAAAGCGCTTAGCTCAGCGGCTTTTGCTTTTATTCGCCATTATATTTTGAGGTTGGGTTTTTTGGATGGTCGGGTAGGGTTGCTGATATCTGTGATTCAAATGCAGTATTCGTTTAATAAATATATGATGCTGGCGCTTCTATCAGATAAAAAGGATGAATAGTCTCATTTGTGGTCTTGCACTAATTTGATGGACACTCTAAATTAGGGCAAGACCACATTTAAGCCAATCGAATTATCACTTGGTCAGTTTTAATCTGACCAGGAAAACACAACACTAATCTCGATTAATCGACAACCCAGAAATTCTGAATCCATGATTAGAACCTTCTTGAATAATGCCATCTTCCGGGTAACCATCCACTGCTTCTAATTGCTCATCAAGTTCGGCAATCGATTTCAGATCCACACATAATTCATCGGCTTTTTCTTCCAGTGCTTCGGCATTTGCTTCAACGTATCGCTCAATATCATGCTCCATGTTCTCCATTCGAAATTCAAAGTCTTTGACGTCTTCTTCATCACCGGAAAATATAGAACTGATTATCTGGCTGATCATTTTGCCAGAGTATTTGCTGATGGCGGTTTCTACCAATTTTTCAATTTCATCTTCAAAATCTTGATCAAACGATTTTTCCAGCTCCTGAGTATTTAGTGAGGTTTCGCTGATATTAGCTTTTATTTTGGCGCTGATGGCTTCGATCGGTTCAATTAAATCTTTATGTACTTCATCGCTATCACCAAACAGTCCGGTAAGCGCGATGGTCGCTGCCTTGACGCCGATTTCTGCGCCTTCTACAGCAATGTAAGCGATTTTAGGCACCAGCGTTCTGGTTTGTGTTTGAAGGTCTCGGCTTGCGGCAAGTTGGTCATCTGTTAGCCGGACCGATTTTCCATTGATTGTCAGCTTATCTCCCTCGAAAACAATGCTATCACCATTCTTTTTATCGAATTTAACCTGTTGGTCGTCAATATTGATATTATAATCGACGGAATAATCGCACCCATCAGAATGTGCACTTACCCCACTAACTGCCCCAGCAAGCAATATGGCTATCATCGTTTTTTTCATGAATTTCTCCTAATTATTGGTTGGCGCCAGGCTTTACTCTGCCTGTCTATTACCCTAGTCGAACTAAACTAGCAAAAAGTTTGTTATTTTGGTTGCGGTGGTTGTAAGAGAATGTTTCCGGTAAATACCGATTATTGGGATAACGCAACCATGCCCCAGGGCTACCATATGGCGGGATTCACCTGATAAAGCCCTTGCAGTTGTGAGTATAAGGCTGAGTGTAATTGTTTCAATTCCTGAGGTCTTTCAAAAAATACTTCGCTGGCGACCGCAAAAAATTCTGCGGGATTGGTTGCGCCATAGTGGTCAAGTAATGTTGACTCACCCAGCCTCGCTTTATCCTGTAGTTTTTCAAATTCGTGGGATAAAACCTGTGACCAGCATTGCCGGTTTTTATGTCTCAAAAATGGTGCGCCGTTAGCGGCGCCGGTAGCTTGATCCAATTGATGAGCAAATTCATGGATTACCACGTTATGACCATCATTAAATACTAGCGCTCCCTGTTTACTGTCTTTCCAGGACAAAATTACTTTACCTAATTCCCAAGATTCTCCACTTAAAACTCTGGGCCTATTCTGCAAAACACCGGCGGCATCTTTTGATTCATGTCGGGTCACAAAAGCCGCCGGATATACGTAGATCGATTTAAGTTTAGGGTAATAGTCTGTGGGACGATTTAATAGCAACAAACACGCCTGAGCGGCGATGGTGACTTTTATTTCATCATTAATAACAACACCTTCGAAACCAAAAAACTGTTTTTCTGCCAGAAACACCATTACATGTTGTTTGAGCTGCAACTGAACATCCGCTGGCATGGAATAAAAATAGGGCACGTTTCTTTTCAGGATCAAACGCCATTCTTTAGGAAAATGCTGGGCTTTTAGTTTGTTTCTTTTGTTTTCGATCCACTTTGGTTTGAGCAAGATTAAGCTAATCAGACTGATCACAAAAAAGCTGATAATTAGAAGAGGTGACATAGAAGATCTCGTAAGTGTCTAGAAACCTTTAATAGTGACGAATCAACGCTGTTTCAAGTTTTTCAAAAATTTATAGTGTGCAAGTCAAAATTACAGCTAGTACCTCGACACAGGGATTTTGACTAGTTCAGAGTTCAGCCAGCAAGTGAGT
>CAZOBX010000071.1:0-23400 GCA_964578045.1 uncultured Kangiella sp.
TCGAAGCATTTCATCAATCGTTTGACGAACAAGCATGTCATGAGCTTTATCTTCTTCTCCGGTGTGAATTTCCCAGAATAACCAATCGATTTCTGATTCACAGGCAATGATCGCGGGATTTAATCGAAGTTTCTTGTAAGCGGCAGACAAATAGATCTGACAAAGACATTCTCCACCCATTCCTCTTAAACCGACTCCAAACATAAAAGAGCGTTCCCACATCCAGGCACTCAACTTTTCTAACAGTTTGATATTCTCCGGGTGTTTGGTGTTTTTTAATTTTTTCGGATCATCCCCCAAGCTTATCAAGAAATTGTCCCACAAATTTAAATGGCAATCATCCGGCTTTTGACCCAGCTCTTCAACAGCAATTTGAGCAATCATACATTTAAACTGACCGAAAGGAGCCTTGTACTGCAGGATGCCTAAATCATTAATAAAATATTGAATAAAAAACCGGTACTCATGGAAGATTTGAATAAGCGTGGCAATAGGTGCTGATTCAAGGTAGGTAACGTATTTAGTTGCGGAATATTCAGCTTCCAGCTTTGCACTGTTAGTTAATGACCAAAATTCCTCAGGAGTAGATATGGGAGCGGGTAGAGCGTAGTCAGTTTTTTTCATTAACTTACCCTGTCAATTTTAATTAAACCTAGAATAAGACCAGGGATTTTAAAAGTCAATTGTTATAAGAAATGCCGATTTGGGTCTTTCAACGATGCTCAAAAATGCGAGTTTATTAGCCGCCTATCGAGAAAGATTAGCCGAACAACTTTTGGCAGATGGGTTAAATTAACCAGCGATTGACGAAAAGTTCTATAGCCGATTGGTTTCTTTGAGCTGTTTTTTCAAAATCGCAAAAATATCATGACACAATAATCCATCGTCACTTTTGGATGCACCATTATTACTCGCCTGACCACAATCTCTCGAATATCAGACTCGCTTTGGTTGTTATATCGTAGTAAGTCCGGTCGCCTTTATGATGAAATCTTTGTAATTTGGACCCCTTATTTTATCGCACGGGCCGCAGGCGTAATATCATGCCTTCATCGACCCCGAAATACAGGAAGCCGTCTGGGCCTTCAGTGACAAACCGCACCCGCCAGCCTTCATCGGTAAACAGCCTTTCTTCCTTCACTACTTTACCGTCCTTAATCACCAGACGGTTGAGGTGGGTGAGCGCAAGCGCCCCGATAAAAAGATTACCCCTCCATTCAGGGATGGCTTTGCCCGAATAAAAGCTCATGCCGCTTGGCGCGATAGACGGCACCCAATAATATAAAGGCTGTTCCATACCGTCTTTATGGGTAATACCATCACCAATAGGACCGCCACCATATTCTTCGCCGTAGGTAATAATAGGCCAGCCATAGTTCTTGCCCTTTTGAATGATATTAATTTCATCACCGCCTTGGGGACCATGCTCGTGGGTCCACAGCTCCCCTGTCTTGGGGTGCAAGGTCATGCCTTGGGGGTTGCGCACTCCGTAAGCCCAAATCTCCGGCCGTGCGCTTTCGTTGTTCACAAACGGGTTATCACTGGGGACACGGCCATCACGGTGCAAGCGGAGTATTTTGCCGGCGTGAACACTTAGGTCCTGCGATAGCTGCTTAAATTCATAGCCATCACCTGTGGAAAGAAATAGGTAATCCCCCTTTAAGACCAACCGGCCACCGAAGTGCCATTTGCCTGCGATCAACGGCATCGAGATAAACAAGCGCTTTGGGTTTGAAAGCTGGGTATTTTTTAGAGTCATGCGCACCACAGCAAGGCCGTTGGCCTTTTTGCTGCCAATGCCATGCACCAGATAGACCCATCCATTTTTGGCAAAATCAGGATCCACTTTTACATCAAACAGCCCCGAACTGATCTCGCTGTCACGCAGCATATCAGGCAGGCCGGTGATTTCTGTTACGGCACCTGTGTTAACATCGAGCAGTGACAAGCGCCCCACTTTGCGGTCGCCCACCAAAGCGGATGTACCTGACAAAAACGTCATGGTCCAAGGGGTGTCAAAACCTTCTGCTACCTTCTCAATACTGAAGGTAACAGCCTCGCTTTTGATGGGACTATCTGGAATATGGTCCTGCTTTGGCAGTGCGGATATGGCTGTAGATAAAATACAAGATAGCAATGCCACAAGGGCCGGTTTAATAAATGCCTTTACCATGTAATTCCCTTTCACCTGCTATTTTCAAAAGATTTTTGGTCTAACCAAGTTTTATTATGTCTAACGAAATTATTCTAACCATGTACATGTTTACCCTGAACATCCAATAATTTTTAACCAGGTATAATATAAAACCTAACAGGTTAACAAATTATATGTAAGAAATAATAATGACGTTCACTATAAAGCCAATCTCCGGCAAAAACAACCGACATTCACTTTACTAAAGTGTCCACAAGCATTGTTAAAATTGATGGATTAATCAAAGATAATAGCGGGAATGGAAAATACTCGAGGATGATTGATGGCAATCAAACGAAGTGAACAAATTTATTTAGAAAACGCAGGTTATTATCATTTGATCAGTCGATTCGTTCATTGAGCGTTTCTGTGTGGTGAAAATCCTGAAAGCAGTCACAGTTATGACCACCGCGGTCAATGGATTGAAAATCGCATTTTAGAGTTAATAGAATATTTCGTAATCGAGATTTATCCCTAGACGGTACTGCATAACCATTATCATCTGCTGGTTTATTCTGCTCCCAAGCCCCGGCCTCATTTATCAGTGACTTTCGAAAAACTAAATGTGTGTCAGGAAAACGGGTTAAACCAAATGCACTCTTTTGGCGCGAATGATTACCCTTTTGTCTGCCATTTCGATGGCTTAAAGTAAAAACCAGGAATTGGGTCTTCAATGGCTCAACGGGATCGGCAGGTACAACAATTCTAGGGGTGACCAACTACCCAAACCTGAAGATTCGCCCCTGAAGTTGCTTAGTCAAATCCCTATTGTTGTGGATTAACGATGGAATGATGGCCTATACTTCTAATTCAAAAGCAGATTTGAGTAATTGAGTATGATTGTAAAGCTCATTCGAAAGCTTGGTTCTACCTTGGAGAGCAATTCAAAAATAACCTCCACTGGTATCGCATTAGTTGCAATGGTGATGATGAGCATTGCTATTATATACATTGATGTAAAACGAACAGAACGAAACCATGCGCAGGAAAGAGCCTTATCTGCAGAGAAGCTGGAGTACCATAGCACTCTTCTCGAGTTACAATTGAATCGAACACTATCTCACACCAACGCTTTACGTTCATTTGTGTTATCTAGACTGAAGTCAAAAGATTTGATTAATGAGGAATATTTCACTGCCTTTGCAGAAACATTACCAAATGCCGAGAGTGTTATTCTTGGACTGCAGCTCTCTCCCGATGCCATAACGACTTTTGTTTTGCCTCAATCCGACAGACATTTAATTGGTTCTAACCTGCTAGATCCCACTAAATATAATGAATCCGTGAATCGTGCGATTGTTTCGAAAAGTATGCTCGTTGATGGGCCACGTATGCTTTCTCAAGGAATATTTGGGCTTGTTGCAAGGCGGCCCATATTTTATGGTGCCAACGAATTTTGGGGATTCGCAACGGTAGTTATTGATTTTGAACGGCTACTCAAAGCTAGTGAGTTACAAGAAATAACCCATGGTCTTAAGCTAGCGATTAAAGGAAAAGATGGTAAAGGCGGTGACGGTGAACTATTTTATGGCGACACAAATGTATTCAACTTAAATCCTGTTTTAGTTGAGGTAATGTTCCAAAACGGCAGCTGGCAAATGGCAGGCATTCCCGAGAATGGGTGGTCAGAGCATTGGCCAGGTCGTAGCGAATTTATAATAATATCAGTAGTCATTTCCTGGATTTTGACATATATGATCTGGCATCATTCTCAACACAGGTATCATATTAACCTCGCACAAAAACGGATACGCGAATTAGCCGCAAAAGACAGCCTAACCAATCTAGCCAACCGGCGAACCCTGCAGGAACACCTGACTAGAGAGCTGAAACGAGCAGCTCGCGGGAAATTTCCTTTATCGCTATTGATGATCGATATTGATCATTTCAAAAAATACAATGATCAGTTTGGTCACTTAGAAGGTGATAAGTGTATTTGTTTGGTTGCGAATGAAATTTCTGCAATGGCGCACAGGCCGACAGATTTAGCTGCACGGTATGGTGGAGAAGAGTTTGTTTTAATATTACCAGAGACGCCGTTAGAGGAAGCTATACGGATCGCAGAGAAGTTGTGTTTAAATATTGTATCTAAAAACGTACTACATTCTAATGATACAATTTTTAAATATGTTACCGTCAGCATTGGTGTTGCGAGTAATATTCCAACAGTATCAAACCTGTCTAAATGCCAGGATTTTATTCAGTCTCTTTTAGGCGATGCGGATAAATGCTTATACAGGGCAAAAAAGGATGGTCGAAATCGGGTATGCGCCAACTCTCTTGCACCTGAACAAATTTAGCCTGTTCAATGAAACCGAGTCGAGCTCTGAACTCATAAAGAGGAGCTAGGGATTTTCCGTCTTAAGAAAATATTAATGAAAAATGTAAATGATACTCACTATATAGCCCTATGGAATTAAATGTGTATTATCTTGGCTATCGAGAGGAATAGTCACTATCGAGTGATAATAACTAACATTACGTTTTTGTGTTAATCAGTTGATATCTTTTCGATGGGTTTCGTTATCAACAAATGCACGGACCTCTTCCGATTACCCGCTTACAAACTAGTTAACATATCTATCAAATTAGGTTGAGGAAATAAATCAAATTTATCCTTACGGGTATTGGTATGGGTCCACATACCTTTGACTTTTCCATCATAAGCATCCTGATTGAATTCGAATGCACTGGCGCCATGTTTCTTGATTTCTGCAACCAAACCATCCCGCACATCGATCGAATCACGCTCGGCAATCCACAGTATAAATAATCGCAAAGTTTCGATTTGTTTATCCGAATAGGCATGCCACTGTTTATGACCTCTAAAAGGTTCTGGCAAGGTCATTATTTGATCGGTCGCGATTTGTGTACCAACATAGGTTCTTTCGTTCTCCGCATAACTGAAATTGCAAATTTCGATCGCCACCGAATGAGTATGCATATGCTGAGAACCATTTTTACCTAAATGCCATGCGTAACCGCCTACTGGTATACATTGCACTAGTTCACCGTCGTAGTGATCATTATTGCCTTTGACGGATTTACCGCCGAGCACAAACTCTGTACCAATAGTTCCTCGATTATCTTTTGCCCAGCCATCTACCGTTTTGTAGGGGTTATTCCAACCTGCAGTATGATGGAGGAACAGATATTCTTTATTGGTTGGCCCATGTTTATATTCATCTTTGGGGAGAAAATATTTATTCACTAACAAGTCAGAGTAAGGCGAATAAACTTTTTCAGAATTATCGGTGGTCGCATTTTCCTCTCCAATAGCCGCGAAAGTTTGTGCTCCGACGATACCATCAACCATAAGCCCATTTGCCCTTTGGTAGGCCATCACCGATTCTTTGGTTCCTTTTCCAAATATACCATCGGCAGTAATTCCTAAAGCGAGTTGTAGTTCGACGACTTCTTGTCCTCTTGAACCTTCTTTAAGTAACATAATCAGTCTCCTTTTGAGTTTGTTGGTAACGAATTTTATTCCACTTGAACCGAGCCTAAAACACATTTTTTAAATAATGAGTCCACTTTCACAGTAAATACGCCGACCTGATTTTCGTCGATTTTACAACCGGAGCTGCGAAAACACCCCGTCCCCAGAGAAGGAAAAACACCCCAGTGTGTTTTCCTCGAAATCCCTGTCCGATTAATATGTACGAAAACTCAAAGCTGATTTATATAAGCTTCAAACCCATCCGTGTGCCAATTAATATCTGAACCGAATAAAATCTGATAACGCTGCCCGGTAGGATTATCCCCTATGTTGCGATGGTCTGGGTCGTATTCAACGACATCAATTTGTTCATGAGAAAGATGGGCCAATCCTCTTTTTAACAAATAGAAAACATCCAGATCATCATCGGGCAAACTATATCCCACAATAATCACACGCTCAGCAGCACGTAACATCTGGTCCGCTTCATACCAGATTCGGCTAATATGTGGGTTGCGATAATCCTTTAGGTAGGTAGGAGAAATCAAAACGGGTTGAACGCCTGCACCACAACTTTTACAAGGTCGACCTTTGCAGGTTAAACGTGCCTCCATATTGAAACCATCGGCTTCCTGTTCCTGATATAACTGGTCTAAAACTTTTGAAAAACTTCTTTCGGTTCGAGACAACCCCACATCCAGTCGGTTGCAACTTGGGCAATACAACCAATTTAAAGAACCGTGTAATTTTAGAAGACGAGTTTTGCCAACTTTATTTTTATAAGTCGAAGTCGCTATGTCACAATTATAGTTTGGAAAAGGCCGTTCACCGTGGCGATTATGTTCGTTAAACATTGCCACGGAGTTATCTACAATAATGTCATAATTTAGTGAAATTAACGACGGGTTATCATCGTTATTGCTATACATTTTTTCTAGCAAATCTCGATAACAATTTGTTTGAAGTCGTTGCAATTCATTATTTAACACGGCAAAAATAATATAGTCCAATGCTTCACGTACATCACTCAAACGAGAGTTATTCCATTTTTGATTGAAAGAATGTTTGCGATCAATCGCTGTGTCAAGAATACTGATTAATAGAGGCAAAGGAGGATAAGGATCCACTCCGCCAGACGGACTAAAATTGTCGGCTAGAAATTCTTGAACACAAGCCAGGAAATCTTCTCTTTCAATTTCGCCGGGATTGTCGAAGGCTCGCCGCATGATTTCATTGGTCATAGGACCGCCGCAAGCCTTTGTGGCTCCGGCTCCAAATATTATCACTGTATTTTGCATTAGGTTTACTCCTGGATTTAAACGGCCAATAACAATAGGCAATTAAATTACTTTCTGCCCGGTCAAACAAGCTTTATAGGTTATTTGATGTTTCACTGCGAGTTCGAAACCGGCGTTTTATCTCGCCAGTAATGTTCTGTTAGCCCTTTAGATTAACCACTCGCTTGCTTATCCTTTATCCAGGCGTCCAAACTATCTTTTAATATCTTTTGTATTTCATCATGAAACATTTTTACCGCATCTTCATCGAGCCCAGCCTTTTCTAATTCTTTGAGTTTGATATTGCGTTCTATGTCTTTCAGTTTCCTAAAAACTACCGTTTCTCTGACCCAAAGTATCTTTGGCCTAAAAAATATTTCATAGGCAGCTACTATGGTAAGGATGGCATTCAGTAAAAGCGCTAAATTCTTGAATAACACTGCGTCTTGATCATTAGGTTCGAGTTGCCATCCTAATAGGATCACGGAGGAAGCAGCTAAAACCGCTGTTAGCATTTTTAGAACCAGCGCGGTGAATTTGTGTCTGTTCCTGTCTGATTTAAAACTAGAAATAAGCTGTTTTAAAACATCTTTCACATGCTCAATAAGTTTTAGCAGAGAATCGCCATTATTGTCGCTCATTGATATTTCCTATATATCTTGTTTGTTCGAAGAAGCTAGCACTTGAGTTAGATTCTGGTATAGCGTGATTCCAAAGGCATGTTAGGAAAATAGGAAAATCATCCTGTTATTTCAATCTAACAGGAACATCGAAACCGAGAATCAAGTCGTATGTTCGATGCAACTGTTAAATTACAAATATTATTCAACCAATAATTCACCATATTTAATACTTAAACCTAAATTAATCAGTTGAATCACGAGAAATAGCGCCAGCCCACGGCGCGCCTTGCTATGCGAAAAATTGGCTCATCACCGGCAAGGTGACTACTCAATTTTTCACTACGCAAATCACACCGTGGTCCAGCGCTCTTTCCACGAATCCAACTGATTATTTTAGGTTAAACAACCATGCATAAACTAAACATCGACTCTTTACAAGAGATTGGCAATTTACGAGGCTAAACCCTCTGCTTATATATGCGATTTTTCATAAAAAGCGGTACTCTAAACCTAGTTTGAGTCGTTTTTATTAGTAGTTACGTTTTGGAATTAAGGGTGGGCAGATCCTGAGCGATCCCCGTGATTAAACTATCGTTGAATTATTCCGAACGACAAGCTTCCCAAACTTATCTTAGACTCCCGAGATTACTCAGAAAACAATAATCGCGCATTAACCGTCGGATTGCCGCAAGAATTCAATGGAAAGCTATAACGATTACCACTATACGAGAAGTACATTATTTCAACCTGTATATTTTTGCCTGCAAGCAAAGACTGGTCAACAACAAAATCAAAATTCACATAGGACTTTATTTTACAATTACTACAATTTTTTGGATCTGACGATTGAAAAAAACCGCGTGTCGCGATTACCTCACCATCGGCTTTTATACTAACATCGAAGCTTCCGGGAATTTTGCTACGATCAATTTTTTTTACTCGGACAGAAACTTGGGGCTTAGCGTCAATCGTAAAAACGTTATTGGCAACCTGACTTCCGAATAATGGAACGGATGCGATTAAACTATCGGTACTACTTGGGTGTTGATAGCTCACCCCCATACTGGTTAAATCAATTGTTGATGCCGTGGTATTACCAAATGGTGGCAAACCATTTAATACAGGGTCCATCAACCAGTCATCAGATCCGGATAAATGAGTCTTGAATGTATCTAAGGAAGTCGCTTGAAAATCCTGCTGCCATTTCCACCACAAACGGTCCCAATTGCAATGAAAAAACCAGAAAATCGGATCAAAAGCTGCAACATCCTGAGCCGCCATTGTCTTTCCGCTAGCGTTGTGCCCACTATCGTGAGCCAATATAATACCGCCTTGAGTAACGTCATGGCCATCCCAACCGTTAAATCGCTCCCAATGTGAGTGGCCTAATGCTTCGCTGATAATTGCGGGGATTTTGTAAAGAGATTGAATATTCTTGGCAATTTTTTTAGCATCATAGCGGTTCGTAACATACCCTGCATCATAACAAAACCCCACCTCGTTGCATATTTTCCGTGGAAGAACATAATTAGCAAATGGTTCATCGTAAAGAACGTCAGGTAAATTGTGGTCTGTGATATCCCAATAAGGCAGCGTGACGTTTTCGCAACCACTCACTGAACGAAGTGTATTTTCAAATTGCATCAGATAACTACGATGCCATGGGTTATAAGCATTTTCGTGGTGACGACAATAATAGTTAGGACCGGGTAACCAATGATTACCAGCAACGGAAAAATAGCTTTGAGGATCATCTGGAGATTTTGACATAATACCCTGAAAGGCTTTTTTTAGAAGAGCTAGTTCAGCAGTGTCCAGTTCAGTAATGTTTTTTCGAATACGTAAAGTTGCGCTACTGAGTGTTGAATCGGTTTTTGTTTCGTTGGATTGAGGCACTGCAATGCCACGAGGGTAATCGTTTTTCATCCAATTGTAGAATGTTTTCACTCGTTCTTTACTCCAGGTTCTGCCGCTCCCTGGAGGCGGCATCGAACCATCTTCAACACGAAAATATAAACGCAACGCGTTCAACTTGACTCCTTCGTATGTTTCCAGATTGATGCCTTGCGGAGTCATACATTGAAAATCTGCGGTTGTGAAGAAATGGCGGATATTTGCCATATAAGTAGGAAATTCTATTGGGGTATCTTTCGGATCGCTCATAATTTTTTACCTTTTAATGTAGACCATAAAATACAAAATAGGGAGAGTGGGAATTAAGCTTAGTTGTTCGAACACAGTTGTTATTTTTGGTTTTTTATAAAACAATATTTCACAATAGAGTAATAAGCAGCACTACCTAGTAGCGCCATAATTAATACCATCAGAAAGTAATCATATAAGCCATATGCATATATCTGTAGAGAAAATTGCCGACTAATAGCCACAGATAGAACCATTCCAATTAACATAAAAAAACCACTCACCGAATGAACAATGAATTTCTCAATGAATTTTAAGTTTGATAACTTTTGTCTACACAAAAACCAGCAACCTGGAACACAGAAAATTAACATCATAATAGTCATATTACTAAAAATGAGTGACTTTAACTCAACACCTGTTGTTATCCTAAAATGATTGTTATGATTTAGATGTAAAGAGTGACTTAGAGACATATCAATTACATGGCCCAACAACATACCAAAGCCGCCAAGGCCCCAAGTTATCCAGAAGTGATCTAGTAAACTAGAATCGCTAAATCGACCTAAAAAAAGAAAGCTAGCGGTGAAAATTATGCTGAACGTTATCGAGCACAGAAACATTATTAACCCAGAATTTGTAAACCAATAAGCCAATAAACCGACCTGAATCAACCCGATGATATAGGTCATAGTTGTAAATTGAGATGTGCCGAAATATTTCATAGGTATTGGACGTTAATTGCGACAGATTTTATGTCATTATAAGCTTTCAGAATTAATCTGTTGTTAGTGCCTGGTTTCAGCGCCTCCCCTTGCCAAAATATGATTTAGCCATTAATGGTGTGCATCACCACCTGGCAGTTCCACTTCCACAATTTGCATCATGCCTTGATCTTCATGATCCAAAATATGGCAATGAATAACAAACTGGCCAATATACCGTTGATAGCGACTACGTATTTTAACGGGTGTATTTTCTCTCACCAATAAAGTATCTCGCCAGATAATTTCGTCTTTATTGTCGGGATTTTTGCGAGTGTACTGAAAAGGGTTAACGTGAATATGATAAGGGTGATTGACCAAAAGAGAGTTTAATGTCCATTCGGATGCGGTGCCTAATTCAAGCTTCCTGATATTGGACGAATTAAAGGGGCGATTATTGATCATAAATCGAGTTTTACAGGTATCAGTCTGGTCGCTGCAAGGTATGCATTCTTCTAGCGGATTTTCAGGACATGTCATTTTTTTAATATTAAAGGTTACCGATTGTGGTTCACCAGTTAATTCTGCATTGCTGATATCCTGATGCGGACGGGTTATGGCCAGGCGTTGACACTTACCTCTTTGATTAAACATGCGACACGGCAACGGCATGTTTTTACTACCTGCAACAACCACTATTTTTGCTAATACTTGACGCACCTCTTCTGTTGCTCTGAGTGCTTTTTCCGAAGAAGTAGGCTTATCGTACAACCAATAAACTTGGCGCTTAGCCTTATTTTTTATGGCTGGGGCTTTTACCAAAATATCGCTACGATAACCTGGCTGCAATTCAATACTTCCCCAACGATTGATGTATCCCAAAGACAGACCGTCTACCGCAATTTCATAAAGTGGCCAGGCTTTATCGTCGTTACCCGATATCGCCAAATCAATCGTTTCTCTAACTCCTGCGTGAATAAAACGCCAGCGTTGAACTTCTCCTTCTTCCAATTCTATCGTTGGAACGAACTGTCCATTAATACTGGTATGACGATTTGATTTACTCCAATTACATCCTTCACTTATTTTTCCTCCAGGACCAAAACAGTCATAATTTTCAATTTCACCTTGCTCATCATAACTAATTTGTTGGAGTATAAATGTTTTTTGTGTAGCAGCCTTAATCGCGGGTACAGAATCCAGGCTTTTATCATCGGTTTCGTCTTCAATAATTAACGCTCCAGACATACCGCTAGATACCTGCAACGCAGTAGACCCATGTACATGGGCGTGATACCAAAAAGTTCCCGTCGGATGGTCTTCAGGAATTTTGATTTCCACATCAAAATTTACCCCGGGTCGAATAACAATTAACACGTTATCACTATTACCTGAAGGTGATACATGTAATCCATGACTATGGAAATTAGTCACATTAAAATTATGGGGTACATTAATATCGGCCGGCATTATTACTTCTTTTTCTTCCAATTTGTTTTTTAGAGTAATAGCTAAAGTATCTCCAGGATGCAATCGTAAAGTTGGACCGACAAGTTCGTCGTTATAGTTTCTCAGTTCAGTTGCACAGCCGGCGATGTCCCGTTTTGCAATCGCAACCTCAAGTGTCGTGCTAAGCTTGCCATCTTTAGAACGAATGATGGTCGCTTCTTTGAATGGCAGGTAGCCATATTTGTCTAGGTCAACTGGTTTATATTCACAACCTTTTTTTACTAGGTTTGTCTGCACCTCAGATAATGCCACGCAAGAGGTTACTACGCAGCAGGTAAGTAAGCCAAAGATAATATGGTATCTAGTCATGTTCATTTTATTGTGTTCCTTTGAGAAGTAAAAAGAAAATATATTTTCAGACATATATGGTCCATCTCTTACATCAGCGATAGACTTAAACTTACAACATCGGACACAAATCGGTGATTTCTAACTGATTGAACTTAGGAGTCTCTTAGAAGCTTGTAAGACATCGGCTATATCGTGACTGTCTGCAATCAGTTCATCAAGTTTTTAAAATGGGTGATCGTGAATGTTTACAAAACAGTGGCTGGATTATTTCTAGTCAAGGAATGAATTTGGCTTGACTTTATGGAGGTGTCCATATATGTCTGCAATTGTTTTCTCGTATCCATTCTTTATTCTAAAAGTTACAGATCATATTTGTTTTTTGTTGACAGACCTTTTATGTTTTTCGCAAAGTCTTCTCGTCGCGGTCGCGGTATGATCATCGAAGTAATTTAATGCGGATGGAGTTAGACGTCCAAGCAGTTCTGCAGCTTCCTCACGACGGCCATCGATCTGAATATATTTTCCATTCTTATATCGGGTGTATGATCGCCCCGCATCAATTCCTTGGCAACGTATGATCGACGCAACGATAGGATCCGAAATGGGCTTCTTTTTACCTTGCCTTCTTTCAAGCAACTCTTGTAAAGAAGAATTGGCCTCGCTCAGCATCACCGATCCGCCAAGCGAAAGAAAAGTTCCCACATCCTCGCGGAATAAAATTAATGCATCCCCTTCTTCTTCAAGGGACATAGGAAGAGCAACTCTAATTCGCAGAGGTATGGAACGTACAACAATCTCCACGTCTTGACCATTTTGTTTTATTGGCAAGGCAAGGATTGCTATAATATCGTATGTTCCTGGCTCGATAAAAGGGAAACCCGCGCTACCAAAAGTAAGATTAACATTATTAGTTAAGGAATCTCCAGGGTTTACAATGTCCGCAGTTTGTCCACTGAGGTCAAAACAACGCTCTAATATCGGATGAAAATCTATAACCGTATCTTGACCTTGCCGAACGATTTGAAACTCAATGAATCCCGATTTTACATCTAGCCATGTTTGCTGAAGGTTAAGTGGTTGACTATTCAAATTGGTTAGTCGAACCTGAAGAAAGACTTGTTGTCCAAACGCAAATACCGGACCGGAAGAAGGTGGAGACAGTGATATCGAAAGCAACGTCGTTGCGATTTCTGGTACATAAGGTGAATATTGACCATTGCCATTGGACCAGTAATCAACCGAGTGAAACGCAGCTCCACCAGGAATCACCAATGGAAGAGGGGCGTGACGAAGAAATTCTAATTCGTCAGGATCAAATGTAAAGTCAAAACCACTCCAAAACTCTTGCGCTTGATTCCCACCGCGAAATCGCCAGTCGTAGTTCATAATCGAAAACGAATCAGGATGCCCCACTTTTCTCTCAAATCGATGGGCGAGATTTAATGCATGTCCCAATTCGTGAAGTGTTGTCTGGATCAACTTACGGTCGGCGTGAGTGCCACTGGTAACTTCGTCAACTTCTCCCTTAAACACCGCACAACCTTGACGCGGCAAAATAGAAGTCGAATCAAACATAACCCCTAACAAGCCATTACGACTCGACTGACCTAACAACAATAGCTGAAATTGCCACGCTCGAAGATTTAATGGCGCTTGAGCGAAATCAGTCATCAACGCATGTAACTGCGCTGTCCCCCATTTATTTCCAGAAGGATTTGGAATTTTACTAGCAATTCCAGAGCTAACAATCTCTATACCAGCGTTTCTAAAAGCGTTTTGCAACGTTACTTCCTTTGTGCCGATTTGGAAACTAGGGAGAGGACCCACACCAACTTCAGTTTCAAGCTCAAGTCCGATTACGCGCATCGCCGTTGAAACATGATTGCCAGCAAAATGTATATCACTTTGTACTGGCAGAGTTCCCAACGCTGTTTCAACTCTCAAATTTCCAATTATTGCTCTTCCTTCTACATCCTGATTCTGTAAGCTAAGCTCACCGACAGCGATATTACCCGACTCATCAGTGCCTAAAATACTCCAGTTACTTTCTGATGCAAGTATCTTGCGGCCTGGGTTCGTTCTAATCGAGCAGTCGTAAGTCTTGCCTGTATCGCCAAGTCGAAAAATGTCAGCACTAATCACACTAGAACCTGCACTATCAATACGCATATCAATAAATATTTCTGAATTTCCTATAGCAAACCTTCCATCAACTAAAGGAAGATTAATTGCATCATGTGAGGGAGGCGGATCGCTTGACATAAATTCGAATGTTTGTAATAACAAATCCCTACCGATAGCAATATGAGAATTTAACTGACCTTTTACCGGTTCTATATAGCGTTCCAATTTTTCTATCAATTCTGATCTGTTGATATTGCTCATGGTGACCTCCATTTATTTAGAGTAAAATACAAACCTTGTCTAAAATTCTAATTGACTACTAATTAATCGGAAATAGAAAAACTAATTGCGCAATCATGGTTTTTACGACATGGTCGCAGTCTACGGGCAGTATGTAGAATATCTTTGATTTTGCATGAACCTAAATCCATTCGACAAAACTGTTTTTTATGATTAGCTTTCTCATTATATACTTCCATAGAAATCAACAGTGACATCAACGTCAAGATTACATTCGTTTCTACGAACTCGATATTCAAGGCTGGTTGGCAGTCCTTTTTATTATGGGGCCTAGTTAACAACATATGCTGAAACAGTGCCTAGATTCCTTTTTATCGTAAAAATCAATTTGTAATTACCAATTTTATTGGTGCTGGAGAAAAGTATCGATTTCTTTCTATCAAAAGGCCTCCATTAAACAAAATCATCCTTACCAGAAGAATTATATTTTATCAATTGGTGTCACATACTATTGACTATGTATTAGCAATATTAAGGACTTTCAGCAGAACTTGATAAGTTGATTTTTGCCCATACTCCATCATGATCGGACGCATTATTATCTATATGGATAATACCCGAGTCAATTAATCTATTGTGAGTAAATTTACTTAATAAGATATGATCTAATTGTTCTAGACTGCCATTATGGTCGTCAAGGATTTGTGACAGTCATTATATGGTCTAGCTCTTATATCAGCGATGGTCTTAAACTTACAACAGCGGGCACAAACCGGCAATTTCTAACTGATTGAACTCAGAAATATCTTAGAAGCTTGTAAGACATTATCTATATTGTGACTGTCTACAATTATTTTTTTAGAGAAATAAAACAATTGCATATCCCGGCGTTTTTTTGAGTGATTCTTCCTGGAGCAAAGGGCAAATGTGGGTCGTTGTATTCACACTTAAATTATGCGCGCGGCGAATAATTTACATGTCTTGGGCGAATAGTTGGACGAAACCGTTTTGGCACAAATATTGGGTCTAGCTCTTGTTGCTGCTATGTGGAGGTTTTGGTGTTTTTACAGGAGGCATTGGCGTAGGTGTGGACGTTGTTGGTAGACCTCGGCCCTTATCTTTAGCTTCATCTTTCTGAAAACTTTTACTTGTAGATTTGTTATCTGACATTTTACTTCCTATTTAATTGTATGTATTAGATAAATAGATATTGACTTCTTTCTCAGCGTACGCCAATATCTTCATTTTCTTGGGTAGTATAATATTCTTTAGAGCTTTTTGTTCGGCCTTTAAGCACTTACCCCTTAAACTTATATATAAGTCGTGAATTTCTTTTTCGGTTAACTCACCTTCTGCAACAGAATACCAATGACGCTCACAATCCAATGATATTTCTTGGATCATATCGTTCAAATTATTAATGGGTTTTAATCGCTGTCTATAAGGCAAAAATGGTTTTATTGCAGTAACAACTTGAGATAGAGCTATAATTATAGCCCAGACAATTTGGTACTCTTGCCAAATAGCCCACGCAGCAATACTTGAGGATGAAGTAATGGCGAGAAAAATATTTATCGCCTTATTCCACCATTCAGAATTTGCTGCGTAATTATGTAAGTAAATTACATGAGTTTTTAATTCCTTTAATAAACTCCAATATTTTTGTTGATACATTTCAATCCTTTAGGTAAACGCTAACTAAACGTCACTACGTTTGGGTAGACGAATTTTATATGCCCTCTAACTGGCATAGAATTACAGTTATAACCTTCCGTCTTTTACCAATCGCCAATAATGATTTCCTAAGGCGGTTAATTTACAGCTCTTAGACTTCATTGCTGCAAAATACATGTATTCCGAATTAACTGGAACGACAAGCCCAACACTTTGTAGTTTTTGAAGATCTTTGAATATCGAAACATTTTGGTCTTTAGCGTATGGCTCAATGAGATTATGCTCCACGGTTTCCTTGTTTGTATCTTCAAATGAAGGATCTAATGTATACTCTTCTTGAGGCGCAGGAAAGTAATCAACAATTTTTCGCAACGTACTCAGAGGCACTTGAGGATTTATTGTTCGTAAAGATGTAAATCGGGTAACGTTTGTTTTAAATACAGGTCTTTGTCCCCAAGCTCCCAATGCTTGATCGATATAAGCGTAAACACCACCAGGAGAAATATGCCCTCTTAAATCTGCGGCCCCTCCTTGCAATGCGTCTAACAAAAGGTTTGTAAAAACTCCATGTCCATTTACTTCCATGGCAGGTTCATCTAATCTGCTTGCAGTCAAGATCGATATTCCGTCGTCTATTGGCATCGCAGCGCGCCCCAAAGTTGGAGAACCAAAAGCACCGGAGTGACAACAGTCAAGAATGATAATTTTGTTCTTAGCTTTTGATTGGTTTGCCAAAATTAAGACTTCATCCATGGAAATACCTTCATCATAAGTTTGATGATCTGGCGTTACTAAATACCCTCCGAGTTCATTCATAAAACCATGACCCGAAAAGTACAACAATACGCTAGTATTGGCACCGGAAAACAATTCGGAGATCATTGTTTTGAGTTCGGACTTAGTTTTGACATTTTTTTCGAGTCTTACATCAAAATTTGGAGAACCATCACCATGGGTTTCAATAATGTTAGTAAGGCCTACAGCATCATTAACGCAACCACTAAGCCGAGACGAATAGTTATCTATTCCTACTATCAGCGCCTTTTTCATTTATTCTTTCCTTCTCCCATCATTTGATCTATCGCATCAGAAATTTTATCCCAGCTCCATGATATCGTTCTGTTACGTGGCAGACCAGCAGGGAGTCTGCTTGACAAATTACCGCCGTCAACGTAAACGCCAAAAACAGGTACATCTTGAGCTTTCGCCATTGCGATTTCTTTTGCTACGCCTGTCGCACTCGCCATAGTATTACCTGAGAGAACAATGACCATATTGCACCTGTTGATTTTTTCTTTGACTATTGATTCCCACTTAGATTGAGCCATTGAAGATTTCGCTGACCAATCTTGTATGGAAAAAGGTGTTTTAGAATTTTTTGCTTGACCGACAAACAAAACTTTCTGTTTCTCATCGTGGTCGAAATCAAAACTGATAAATACTCTTGGATCTGTCATCTATTCATTCCCTAAATTATTCACTAAGCCTAAACAGTTATACAGAATAACTGATGTTCGTACAAATTTTCTTTTTCAAAGATTAAACATTAATTATAAACAACAAGGTTTTGGCACCCACTCCTTGCTCCTAGACTTAGGAAAAAAATATATGACAACTGTCTACATTCATTACTTCTCGCAAGAATATTAAACTGATATCACAGTGTGTTAAGAGGAAAAATCGAGCCCATCAATATCTTAGGATTTTCTCATTTTATCGTTTCGTGCATACACTGCAAGCTTAATCTATCATCCTCAAAATTTAGAAAGTCGTTTGGGAGTATTCCAGCTGATAGCTATTGGTTGGCAGTATTGTGAAAATCGCAATGATAAATTAAAGGAATATCCTTGTTCGATTCAATATCACCAACTCCCAGAATTGAAAAAAGAATATGTTCGCTAAACGGCTGTTGAAAATATCGAAACATTGTTGACTTTGGGATATAGAATACAAACATAGCCATCAGCACCGATGGGTGTAGCGGATTTTGTATACTCACTGAATTCTAAAATTAATAATGTGCCTCAAAATTATTGTCAGCTTGAGAAACTTTACACGTCTGCCGCGACAATTCTTGATCAGAGTTCTCGAGAAATAGTTCGTTGTTCAGCTCGTCACTTAAATACTTATTCCACTCTTCATTTGTAAATGCGTTTCTAGAAACCCTTTGGCATACTTTTTGAGCCAAAATATCAAGGTCTGTTTCCCAAAGTCTTATTCTACCGTCAGCATCACCCGAAGCCACATAATCTCTATTTTCTACTCTACCGTATGCTACTGATAGCACCTTGCTATCAGAATGGGGATCCCTAAGAACCATTGGATACGATTGTGGATACTCGGTAAACCAAATTCGAACAGTTGTGTCTTCGCTTGCGGATATGAGCCATTTCCCGTCGTTACTATACACTAGGTCATTAATCCCACCGGAGTGCCCCCTCAGCAATTCAGATTTCGCGTTTACAAAAGTGCTAGGGTTACTCGATAACGTAATTATCTCAATATAGTCTTTCATGCCACCAACTGCCAGTTTATTTGGAGCTGCCGTCGAAAATGCCATAGTTCTTATGTTATTATTCATCTTTCTCGATATCCAGGAGTCTTCATGTGGACATTGATTAGTTTTACCAGTCACAATATCTGACACTTCCCAGCGATGTATTTTCTGATCTCTTGCTGCTGTATACAGAAATGAACCGAGAGAATCAAAAACAACAGATTCAACTGGTCCTTTAAAAACACATGACCAAATCTGTTCAGCATGTCTCTTCTCAGGAGTTATTCTCCATATACGAACTGACTTGTCCCAACTCGCGCTCGCAAGGATATTAGGTTGGGTTGGATGAAAGGCGACATCCCATAGTCCGTCTGTATGCCCTACAATTTTCCATGGCCGAACCTTTGGTGATGACTGCTCACCAATCCATATATTATTGTCACCACTTGCTAGAGCAATAAGGGTATTCTTGATGTTAGAATTATAGGAAAATGCCCTTATTCTATTAACCATTTTGAATCTATCGCTAACTTCCTCTATATCGCCATCAATATTGGATCTTTTGAATAAATAGGACCTAAAATCAGTACTATTTTTGGTTCCACTAAGATCCACTCTACTTGCATTAAGAGTTAGAGATTCATTTCGGTATTCAAATTTTAATGCTCGAGACTTTGTTGCTCTTTTCATCGTTTCTAGATTCTTAACCACTGAGTTATCCAAATCAAAACGCCTCACCAAAGTAGTATTTGAGACATCGATAGCGATTAAATTTTTAACCAATCCATTACCCCTACTATCTCCAACTAAATATACTTGTTTAACTTCTTGCTCCAATCCGTAAAAATCATCAAATTGGTTAAGACTCCCTTTTAACCATTTTGTCTGAAAGGGCTTGTCCAGTGAATATGTGCCTTCAAACTCTCTAATACTACTGGAAATACTTAAATCTATTTCGCTAGCATCCCAAATTCGGACGAAACCAAGCTCGCCGCCAAGTATTAATTTGGTTCCCTTCTCATCAAACGCTATTGAAGTGTATTTTGGTTTAGCACGCGCGTGTTTGCGTTCGTTTTCACTTGCTAACTTAAGCGCTACTTTAAAATCACCCGTCCAAATATTTGTCCGCCCAATATCATCTAAAGACACAAGCCATCTTCTTTGTATATCTTTCTTGTTTGGTCGAATAGCAACACCTATTACCCTGTGTTTATTCCTGTATAGCTTCGAAATTTTTTTATTTAAGATATCAAACACCAATATATTGGAAACATTTTCTCTTACCTGACTGCTAGGAAGTTCAACTGCAATTATCTCCGGCAAATCATTTGAAAAAACGGGTTTAACTCTGATGTCAACTAGTTTTGGGAACATAATGGGGTCAGCTTTCAAATTGGCTAGTGACCAGATCCAAAGCTTGCCATGCTCATTTACGACTGCGAGCCACTGACCATTAGGATCGACAGATAAGTGCTTTAACTCTCCGGCTAAGGGTACTCTAATCTTATATCGAGAATCTTTTAACTTGGGATTTCGAATTTCGATACTTTGCTCTCGCCCAAGTAGCAATTCATTTCCTTTTGGTGTTAAATACGTGAGAATAGATGCCCTTATCTCATCAACTGGATAATTCGTTTCGAATGGAGGTGTTAGAGATTGAATGACAACAAGGTTATCAGAGTCAATCATTGCGTATTTATTCCCATTAGGATGTATACTTATGCTCTTTGCCGATGTAACTTTAGAGGATAAGATATTAGAGAAGGCCTTTTGGTTCAACGATGTTGATATCGCGTTGTACAATAGTCCTTTTGTAGAGACAGACTTGTTGTGTACGTCTCTAACCTTATCAACAACTAGCGCTTTGCTCACTAATAGCGCTCCAAGCTCGTCATTTTGATAATTTATCTCGGTAACCGCGGCAGTCGCTAATCGTAGAGTTTGTAGTTTTAAGAAGGAATCTTTCAACTGTTTCTTTTTAATAAGCAAATCTTCATTATTCGAATTTAAAGTCTTTATTGCTCTTTCCAAATTGATTTTACTCTTCTCTTGGGAGATGAGTACCTCTAACAAGTCCGAAGGATTATTTATCTTTGCATATCTAAATAGTTCTCTAAATTCTCCTTGCTTTGGCGTGAAGTATTTTAAACTATCAACCCCATAAGCGCCAACACCAAGAATTACTAACAAACTTAGAAACTTCCAAACGACCTTCCACTGACTGCGTCTTATAAAAACATTTACTTGTTCAATAAACTCTTTCGCATTTTCGCGTTCGCCATATCTTCTTAACCAGTTCTTCATTTCTTTTATTTGCCACCAACCATCTAGTAAATATGTATTCTTTCGCTTATGTTTTTCCCATTCAATAATTTTTCGTTCGAAGAATGTAATGTTTTCATCTGCCCATTGCTTATTGTTCTCTAGAATTGGATTAATCATTCGATCGTGAGCCAGCTCAAAAACATCTGTACCAGCCCTGGTTTCAACTAAAATATTTTCCCTGTGCAAGTCTCTAATTAGTTCTATTTCTTCACTCTTAAACCTTGTATATCCCGATAGGTTTATTTGACGCCTTTGTTTTAGTTGAATGTCTATTAGATTTTTTCCAATCCAAGATCGTCCCCCTTGTTGTCGAAGATTATTATTGTTACAAATTCTATTCAGTGCCCTTGAGTAGTAATAGGCAATTGTTTCATCTAGATTATTTACATTGCGTACATGCTTTTCTTTAATCTCACTTGAATCTGGTGGGAGCTCTTCCCATAGGCGATGGCATGCCAATTGAAGAAACAATGGATCGACCCATTTGCCATAATGAGTTTCTTCATTGCTCAACAAGTTGTATCGTCTATATGCTCTCAACTTTTTTAGTAGAATTGCTAGTGCCTTCTCTCCATATTTCACTCCCATAGCTAGCGCGGGTTTTACAATTGCCTCTTTTGCGGAAGTTTCCTCAAACAACTCCATGCGAAACTCGAGTGGAACGCTACATGGCAGAAATTTGTAATACGACTGAAGAGCCGCGACATAGTCCTCTCGCACAACAAACAAAACCCAGTAAGAGTTATTGCGAAGAGCAACTCCCAAGTCACGGAAAAACTCTTCTTTGGTCTTAACATCCCTCCACCGCTTAGTAAGCACCTCTTCGAACTGATCAAATATGAGCAGTTTGGGTGAGGTATTTGAAAATATCCAAGATGTGTCCTCCAAGTATTCAACAAGCTTCATGTTCGCGAGTTTAAGTAATGGGTACCTGTTCTTTTGGCTATTTTTACTTTCTAACGATCTCAATACACTCCACGAAAATCTATTATATTCGCTTTCTACAAATTTGGACTTAGACTTGTTAGGTAAGTCCTCCCACTCTTGTTTGAGCGCCCGCAAATTTTCATTAACCCTAATTACCGGCAGTACTTGAAAATTTCCAAACTCTTCGAGTTTCGGAATTAGCCCTTTGTGGATCATTGAAGTCTTACCTGCCCCTGATGGGGAATGAAGGAGAACTACTCTATTCGTAATCATGAGATTAACAAGCGCTTCCACATCCTTAATTCGCCCAAAAAATGGCCAATCCCCACTATCAAAGGGAGCTAAACCAGGATAAGGGTTTTTATTCATTACCATTTTCTTTCCTCTTTATAGCCGTGTTAACGTGTTTACTCAATTCCCGGATAAATTCATCCTCACTCCCCCAATAAATAGTAATATTTCGTGAATCAAGAAATTTGGCTAAATATTCTTTCGCCTTATATGGATCCATTACCAATTCATCATCGGGATCTAATTGTACTGAAACCTGAAATCTTTCTTCATTCTGGTTCACCAAACCGGTCGATTCTTTAACTGTAGATAGCATTTGAAGTAAAATACGAAAATCCCAGTCATTAAGACCAAAGCCCAGTAAGAGTAGGTTATTGGTAACTAGGCTTTTCGCTAAGTCAGTTGGAATACCTGCTGGTTTCTTCCTATGTATAGAGCTCAAAAATTTAAAAAAGTCATCCTCACTTAGTATTCTTTCGTAAGACGGATTGTTTTTTCCAAATAAATGATATACTTCTACTTTGTCAGTTACTTCGTTTTGATCATCCCTCTGTACTTCAGCCATTGAGGGTCGCCACGGATGCGTTTTCGAATCAGGAAGACATTGTGTTTTCAGCTCTATGGCTTTTTCTAGAATATTAGTAGTACTTGTGGTTATCAGTCTAGGTAACCTAAAGTCAACCAACCGAATAAATATTTCAAGAACATCTTTATGTCCTTTACTCATTGCGTCCATACAATGTTTAAAACGAACTTCACTAATATCGTCAATAAACCCGTTGATATCACTGTCGAATCTGACCGGACTAAAATCGATATTGTGGTCGGCGATAATTCCTCTGTAATCTCTGGTTAGTAGACCTCCTAGTACACGGTCATATTGATTGTGCAAAACTGGAAACCCAAAATTAGCGCTTATGTAGCGAGCGACCTGAGTCATACGAGATCGATCGTTATGAGCTAACGGATAATGAAATCTGTCGGCCAATGCAACCGCGATTCTATCTCTAGACCCTATGATTTTTTGAAAAACTCTAGGACCAATAATTGGAAGACATTTACGTTTAATAATCGCTTTAACAAGATCAGGCCAAACCTTTAGTCTATCCTGTTTATCGAACCCTGATTCGAACCAAATACGTG
>CAZOBX010000072.1:0-23260 GCA_964578045.1 uncultured Kangiella sp.
GAGGCGTAAGTGCTGTTAATGCGTAATTTTGGTGTGCTTTCTGAATTGAGGGTCACCACCCATTTGCCGGTTTTATTTTTGTTAACATAAACGTCAGGTTTGATATATTGGGCGTTATTTTGATTTAATTGATTGCCGGGCCTTGGATCCAGATTTTGGATCAATTCAATCGCGTGTTTAAGCTGTTGTTCGTTAATACTCAGGTTTTTCAAAATCTGGCGATAATTTCGATTGGCGAGAAAATCAAATTGGCTGTCGACAATGGTTTGTGCTAACTCCAAGAACTCAAAATTATCTTCTAGCCGTTTAAGTTGGATGAGCAAACATTCCTGTAAGTTTCTAGCTGCTATACCCGCGGGTTCAAAACTTTGAATGAGATGTAATACCGCTTCGATTTCTTCGATTGTGATGAGCGAATCGTCAAATCCATTTGGCACTACAGATTCTTCATCTAACGTTGTTAGCAGCGCCGCTACTTTTTGTTTATCAGGTTCTATTTTATCGCTGCTTGCAAGAGTCTCAGAATTCTCTGTAGAGTTATCCAGATTATCGTTTGGACCATTTAGCATAATGGCCACTTCGTTGAGGTCGGCGTTCATAAAGCCTGAGTCATCAATCGAATCGATTAAGATCATAGCAATGGTTTGGTCAGTATCTGACAGTGCCGTCATATTGATTTGCCATGAAAGCTGATCACGAAGGCTATCGGTGGTTTCGCCCTGGAATTCAAAATTGGAATTATCATCAGATTTTGAAGAACTTGATTGGGAAACATAACCCCAATCTTCCCACTGAGTATCGGAGATCAATTCAGATTCGATCTTATCGTTACTGATTGCTTCGCTAGTATCTTTATCCTCCGGGGCGGTTGTATTTTGTACTGCCGTAGCGTCCAATTCATGCAAAGTTTTATCTGCTTGGTCATTGCTTTCCAGGGGGGACTCAACTTCGAGTAGCGGATTGGATTCCAGCACTTCCTGGATTTCAGCTTCGAGATCTAGACTAGACAGTTGTAACAGCTTTATTGCTTGTTGCAACTGAGGTGTCATAGTTAGTGACTGGCTAAATTTAAGCTGTAAGGATTGTTTCATTAATATTTTATTCCAGAAGAGAATTTTTCTACTTGGTTCTCTGCAGGTTTTTGCTGCTTTCACTATTAACTATAGCAGTTTATTGGCTCTTAGGAGCATTTATATTGGAAAAAAGCGCATATTTTGTAGCCTGATTATTAACAATCTACATTGTTAATATGGAGATGCTCAAAGGACAATTCAACTATAAAATGAATATAATAAAGTTTGCAATTTTTGTGAGGAAATCGTTTGACTTCAAAGTTTTAATAAGGCAATATTTTTGATTGGGTGGAGTTCTTTAGAGCCTAAATTTTAAAGTTTTCGCCCAAATAGACTTTTCTGACTTCAGGATTTTTGAGTATCTCTTCAGGACTGCCTTTGGCCAATATATGACCGGATTCAACAATATAGGCACGCTCACAAACATCTAAGGTTTCGCGTACATTATGGTCGGTAATCAAAACCCCAATACCTCGTTCTTTTAAATGTGTAACGATTTCTTTTATTTCTCCAACAGAAATCGGATCGACGCCAGCAAAAGGTTCATCCAGTAAAATAAAGTCCGGTTCATTAGCTAATGCTCTGGCTATTTCTACTCTTCGTCTTTCTCCGCCCGACAGGCTCATACCGAGATTTTTCTGGATATGGGTAATTTGAAATTCTTCCAGCAGCGCCATCATTTTTTCTTTTTGTTGATTTTTATTCAACGATTTATTCAGTTCTAAAATAGCCAGTAGGTTGTCTTCCACTGACAGCTTTCGAAATACCGATGCTTCTTGAGGTAAATAGCCAATTCCCATATTGGCTCGTTGATGCATCGCGCTTTGAGTAATATTTTTTTCACCGAGATAGACTTCGCCATGATCTGCCTGAACCAGTCCAACCACCATATAAAATGAGGTGGTTTTCCCGGCCCCGTTTGGTCCCAACAGACCAACGATTTCTCCTGCACTGACGTCAAATGAAACGTCTGATACCACTTTTCTTCCGGAATATACTTTTGCTAGATTTCTCGCGGATAATGTTGTCATTAAGGCTGCTTCTTTGTTTGGATAATTTCGACTTGTTTACCTTCGCCAGGAGGTTTTTCGAAACTGGATACTTTGGTTTCGCTATTATAGTTAAAAATACCCGCACTAATTTGCCCGAGTTCTAAATTGGCGATGACTTCTTCTGATAATTTCAAGTTGGATGTTTTAGTATTAAAATGGAGCTTTTTTGATTTCGCTTTTAAGTCGGTATTACCCGATTTGATAAGCTCAATCTGCAACGGTGTTCCGGTTGCTGCGATATCGCGTGCAGCTTCTATCCTATTGTCGAGTTCTATCCGATCCGCAGTAATTTCTATGCTGTCCTGGTTTTTGCTGGTTAACTTAAGCTGTGCATTTTTTATGATCAAAAACTGTTGTGATTGAATCTTGTATTCAATCAAGTTGGCTTTAACCGCCAACTTTTCATTTTTCTCCAAATTAACTTGGGTAAGAAACGCAGGCTCGCCTTTAGCTGTGATAGACTCATAGCTACCATCTTTGTTCTTTTTACCAATCAAACAATCGGCGGTCAATTCTAAACCGGGCTGAGTCAAAATCGCGTTGCCACAATATTCAAAAATTAACGTTTTTCCGTCCATCCGGGAGCGATCACTTTTTAATACGATATTTTGCTGTTCTTCATTTTTTGGATCCAATTTTTTTTTAGCTACAAGGTTTTTCTGAGCAACGATTTTCGGAACTGTGTTGTTAGGATCCTCATTAGCTACATTTTGTTCGGCCAAACTAGAATTCGTACCAGTAAAATACAAACTGATTAGTAAACACACGAATGCAAAATGATTTGTCGACTGGTTCATTATTATTTTCTTCTTCATGGGTAAATTATTGTCGATACGTCGGATTTTAAATAAATAACTTCCTGATCAAATTCTATCTCTAAACCCGTACTTTTAGTTTGATAGTAGGGACTTTCTATCAACACCGCTTGATCTGTAGAAGCGATATTTGTATCCAAATTAATGGTCATGTCTTTGGTTGTTATTTTAGTCTGGATTTGATTTTTTTCTACATGCTCTTCGATTTTTACATTTTTTTCCAACTTTATGATGCTATTGTTATTGAGAAGTTTGCCTTGGTTTGAACTCAGTTGCCATTCTCCTGAATGACTTCTTCCAAAGGTGATTAAGGGCTTTTCCAGAATAGAAATATCTTGTTTGAGTGAATGTTCCATTTTGTTTGCTGCAAGCGTATTGATTTGTCGGCCAGTGAGATCAAACTGGTGGATCACTACACCTTCCATAAAATAATCGGTATCGTGGATTTGAGTTTGGACCTGCACCTGATTTTGAATCTCTTCAGGTTGAAAAACCAGGAAAAGCATTCCCAGTGCAATGGCGCTTATTAGCCAACGATTGAGTTTTAAGCGTTTCATAAATCAAGATATTGCCGATGAGCGGCTTCAAGTTTGTTTTGCGCTCTAAGCAAAAGATCGGATATCTCTCTGACAGCACCGTGACCTCCAATATTCTGGGTGATCCAATCGGCTTTTTGTTGCACCAGATAATAACCGTCGGCGACACAAATACCTAAACCAGACCGAAGCATCAAGGGTAAATCGGGTAGATCGTCACCGACATGAGCCACCTGGTTGTCTGTGATGTTAAGCTGTTGAATAATTTCCTGGTATGCGGCTTGTTTATCGGATTTTCCTTGATAGATATAAGGAATTCCGAGCTCAAGGGCTCGTTTTTCAACAATGGCCGATTTTCGGCCGGTGATAATGGCAACTTGTATTCCGTTGTTGAGCAACTGCTTAATTCCGAGACCGTCTTTAATATTGAAGCTCTTAAGCTCTTCGCCTTGATTGGTGTAATAAACTTTCCCATTACTTAAAACGCCGTCAACATCACAGATCAATAATTTTATTGGGCGAGCTTTTGACAACAGCAAATCTGAATAGTTTGGCGCAATAATCTGATCGGCTATTGAGATCGAATCAAAGGTCGACATTAAACCACTCCTGCTTTTAACAAGTCATACATATTAAGCGCACCAATCGGACGATTATTATCGTCAGTTATCACTAAACCACTTATTGCGTTATCTTCCATTATTTTTAGCGCTTCGGCGGCGAGCTTATCCGTACTGATGGTTTTTCCTTTTGCAGTCATTACGGTTGCGATTTGGGTCGAATTTAAGTCGAGATTTTTGGCCAACGTTCGTCTTAAGTCACCATCGGTGAAAATACCACACAGTGCACCTTGCTTATCGATTATGCAAGTCATGCCTAAGCGCTTGTTGGTCATTTCTAATAAGGCATCGCTAATACTGGTGTGCTCATAAACCACCGGTATTTGATCGCCTTTGTGCATAATATCTTCAACCTTTAATAATAGTCGACGGCCTAAACTGCCACCCGGATGAGACAAAGCAAAATCATTTTCGGTAAAACCCTTTGCTTCTAATAAGGCAATCGCCAAAGCATCACCCATAACCAATGCAACAGTCGTTGAGGCTGTCGGCGCTAAGTTCATCGGACATGCTTCTTTTTCAACACTAGTATCCAGATTGACATCGGCAAAACTGGCTAGTGAGGAACCGGGATTGCCAGTCAAACTGATCAACGGCACTTTAAGTCGCTTAATAACGGGTAACAAGCTGGTTATTTCATTGGTTTCACCGGAATTGGAAAGTGCCAGGACAACGTCTTTATCGGTGATCATTCCGAGGTCGCCGTGACTCGCTTCGCCCGGATGAACAAAAAAAGCCGGGCTGCCAGTACTGGCCAGTGTTGCCGCAATTTTATTGCCAATGTGGCCGGATTTGCCCATACCAATCACCACGATGCGACCTTGACAGTCCAATAATAATTCGCAGGCTTTTGCGAAATCCTGGTTGATTTTATTGAGCAGTGATGAAATGGCTTGTAGCTCTGTTTTGACGACAGCCTGGCCGAGAGAGATGAAATTGCAGTTAGCAGAATTTTTGAGCATCTTTTCAAATTTTACTGATTATTCAAGGATTAGGCGCTAGTTTATCAGATATTGAAAAGAAAGCGCTGTTTGAATGTTTACATGTGGGGATTAAACCACCGAATATCTTAATTTATTGAGGCTACACTATCGCTATACCAATTGGTACGCCTGATAGCAGATGAAACAGGTTAACAAAATGCCACCTTCTAAGCGAGTTATCTCACCCGGTTTGCCTTTGCGTCCCCATGCCATGATAGACATTGCAACGGTCAAGCCAAACATTAACGCATAATCAAATTGTAATATACTAATGTCTATTCGTGCACCATTGATCAGGCCGGGAATTCCAAGGACCGCCAGCAGATTAAAGATGTTCGAACCAATGACATTGCCAATAGCCAGTTCATGTTCACCTTTCATCACCCCTGTCACTGAAGCGGCGAGCTCAGGTAAACTGGTTCCAACGGCGACAATAGTGATACCGATGACAAAGTCACTGACATTATAAATATGAGCTATATTGGTTGCGCCAAGTACCAGCAAGTTTGAACTGACTTGAAGTAAAATCAAACCGATCACCACCCAAAACAAGGCTTTACCATTTGGCATTCGATCAGGTAATTCTTCGACAATTTCTTTAAACATCAAATCTTGTTTATTACGC
This sequence comes from uncultured Kangiella sp., assembly GCA_964578045.1. Lineage (GTDB taxonomy): Bacteria > Pseudomonadota > Gammaproteobacteria > Enterobacterales > Kangiellaceae. The sequence continues at coordinate 5,705 of CAZOBX010000072.1, forward strand.
GACTTGGCAGCGGCGTTGGTGAGCCAAACCAGATATCCGACCAAACACAGGATCAAGATAATGCCGTCGACAAAAGACAGGGTAAGATCGATTAGTAATGCAAATGTCAGCAGCATAAAGCCAAAAAGAACCGGAATTTCTCGTCTCAGAATGTCTGATTTAACTCGTAACGGGGTGACTAACGCAGCAATGCCCAATACCATGGCAATATTTGCGATGTTGGAACCTATTGCATTGCCAATGGCCAGGCCCGGTGTACCTTTTAATGCTGCATTAATGGACACCACGACTTCTGGCGCAGACGAGCCCATAGCGACAATGGTCAAACCGACGATTAACGGCGATATACCAAAATTTCTTGCGATAGCGGCGGCACCGTCGGTAAATCTGTCGGCACTCCATACGAGTAACGAGATACCGCAAATAACCATTGCAAAGTAAAGAAGCATATAACTGCTTGATTCTCCAATACTTTCTGTAATAGATACGATTTGTATCGATAGCAGATAAGGATAATATTAAATATTTCAAAATTAGGATGGTGTTTCCAGTTGAAACTAGCAAGAACAAATTTGTATCAAGCCATTAATCTCTACTACTTACTACAGAGAAACCACCATGCAAAACGAAGCGCCACATTATACGTAAGTGCGGCACAGAAAGTAACCCGTCGTTCCCGAATTCCCTAACGGAATTTTATCTATACTTGGCATTCAATCTTAAGTTCTATTAGTGAAATTCAGGACCAACCCCAAGAATGCCGATAAGTCGCTTCGGTATTGACGAGTTACGAGGTGTTTGAGGTAACTAAAACTTAATCTGCCTCAGCTATTTCTTAGTTTGTTAAGTTTCGGGTACAATGCGCAGCAAACTGCTATTCTAGAAATGAGTAAACAAAATGACTGAAATAGAAATAAAACAGATGATCGAACAAGGGATCTCATGCCAATCCATTGAAATTAAGGGCGATGGTAATCACTTTGAAGCTATTGTGATTTCTGAGGCATTTGAGGGAAAACGACCGGTGGCGAGGCAGCAGATGGTTTATTCAACCGTACAAGATAAAATATCGAGTGGAGAATTGCATGCTCTGTCGTTAAAAACTATTACGCCTGCGGAAGCTGCGAACCGGTAGTAACCGGTTGAAAACATAAATTTTTTAAAATAGGGGACTCGATGGATAAGTTACAAATTACTGGTGGTATTCGACTCGACGGCAGTATTCGTATTTCTGGTGCTAAAAATGCCGCCTTGCCTATCTTAATGGCAACATTACTGGCCGAGGGGCCGACGACTATCGGAAATGTACCACATTTAAATGATGTAACAACGACCCTCGAATTGTTGGGCGTGATGGGAAATTCAATGACCCTCGGCGAAAATATGATGGTCGAAATCGATACCAGTACCATCAAAACCTTTGAAGCACCCTATGATCTGGTTAAGACCATGAGAGCCTCTATTTTAGTCCTGGGCCCTTTATTAACCCGATTTGGTGAAGCTGACGTTTCTCTACCTGGCGGTTGTGCCATCGGCTCCAGACCCGTCGATTTGCATATTAAAGGAATGCAGGCGATGGGGGCTGATATTGATGTGACCGATGGGTACGTGAGAGCGAGGGCTAAAGGTGGGCTAAAAGGTGCTCGCATTTGCATGGATATTGTCAGTGTTGGAGCGACCGAAAACTTATTAATGGCGGCGACTTTGGCCAATGGCACTACCATTTTAGAAAACGCGGCGCGCGAGCCTGAAGTGGTTGATGTGGCTACTTATCTGATCGCGATGGGAGCTAAAATTTCCGGAGCAGGGACTGATGTGATTACTATCGAAGGCGTAGAAAAATTAGTGGGAGCCCACCACGAGGTGTTGCCGGACCGAATAGAAACGGGAACTTATCTGGTGGCTGCGGCAATTACCGGTGGCCGGGTCAAGGTCAGGGAAACCAATCCGGAAATTCTAGAATCAGTCTTGTTAAAACTCGAAGAAGCGGGCGCAGAAATCACCACTGGTAAAGATTGGATCGAGTTGGATATGAAGGGTAAACGGCCCAAGGCTGTTAACATAAAGACCGCGCCTTATCCCGGATTTCCGACGGATATGCAAGCGCAATTTACTGCTCTCAATGTGATTGCGGAAGGCACTGGGGTTATCACGGAGACCATTTTTGAAAACCGATTTATGCATGTTAGCGAATTACAACGAATGGGAGCCGATATCCAAATTGAAGGCAGAAACGCGATTTGCACTGGTGTTGAAGGGGTGACCGGGGCTCAAGTGATGGCCACCGATCTTAGGGCATCGGCAAGTTTGGTGATTGCAGGGTTGGTAGCAGAAGGAAAGACCGTGGTTGATCGCATCTATCATATTGACCGCGGTTATGAGTGTATCGAAGAAAAACTGCAGTTGATGGGGGCTAATATTAAGCGGGTTTCTTAAATCGAGCGGATCAGATAATTTCAATCAACGAATTTAAATGGGTTTTTCCCGAAGTTTTAAGGTCATATTGATCCGTTGCCCCTCTCTAATGACATCTATTTCGACCTGTTCCCCGATAGGGGTCGCAATGAAAAGTTTGCGAAATAGTTCACCACTGGTAATTAATTCGCCATTGTAATGAGTAATGAGATCTTTGTATTTAAGCCCAGCCTCAGAGGCAGGGCTACCTGATTCGGTGCTTGCGACGAAAAATCCTATGCCAAATTCGACGCCTGGTTTGAGAGAATTATAACCCTGTCGACTTAGGCTCCCCCCGTTAATACCTATCCAGTTTCTAACCACTCGACCACGTTTTTTAATTTCTTCAAATATTTCTTTAACAATATTAATTGGAATGCCGAAGTTTATGCCAATTTCCTCATTTCTTTTTATGGTGAATTTAGCGCTACTGATACCAATAACCTGCCCTTTTGTATTAATTAACGCTCCCCCCGAATTTCCATAATTGATTGATGCATCGGTCTGAATTCGAGGTGAAGACAAAGTGCCTCTATTAATTGCGCTAACGATACCAAGAGTGACTGAATTCTTAAACAATCCGAAAGGAGTACCAATCGCCATCACAATGTCGCCGGTTTTTACGTCGCTTGAAATAGCGAGATCTGCTACTAATGGTGTCTGTATGTCAACCTTGAGAACTGCTATATCATTTTGTTGATCGTAACCGACTACTTTAGCATATTTGCGTAGCCCGTTAGAAAAATGCACCGCAATGTTGTAACTTCCCGCAATTACGTGATAGTTAGTAACAATATAACCATTACTATCAAATATGACTCCAGATCCAACACCAACCGAAATATCGACTAACATATCACCTTTCTTGCCATCTTTTGCAGGCCGCACGCGACCTTTTCGTCGGGCTTGTACGCTGACTACTGAAGGGCCCGCCTTTTCTATCGCCTTTGCGTATGAGGTAATTTGCGGTTGGTTACTAGATTCTGCCAGCATGGAGTCGGATTCAATCTGGCTGTTTTGATAAAATTCCCAGGCATTTTGGGCCTCGTTCCAATTAAAGCTCATTGGACTATCGGGTATAAAAAATAAAATAGCGAATCCCGCGAGTCCGCCAATAAGAGAATATTTAACAATGTAAATTAAATTTGACAGGAGCTTCATAAATTAAGCAATGATCTTTTTTTGAGGGTAAGTGGGCCTGTACCTAAAGGATAGTAGTACCCAGTTGATTAGAATACAGTCTAATTCAACTGGATAGATTCGACAATAACAAAGCAGCTTTTTATAAAAACTTTGTTTTTGTCAGGAGTTTTTAACGCCTTCAATATCGAGGCTATTATGATTGATCACGCCTTTTTCCTTGATTGCATAATCTAATGCCTGTGCATCCTGATTTTCTTTGACACTGGCAATTTCTACCACTTTATTGTCGGTTAATAGAGGCTCATCAGGCGATTCGTTATTTTCCTCCTGGTTGCGATATTCATGCGCTTGATACAATTGATCCGCATCAAATACATCGCCAGCAGATTTCTTTGTATCAGATTTTTTATCCGGAGTCGAGTGAGGAACAGCATCGATCTGCGGCTCGGATGTTTTTGGCAAAACTTGAAACGTTTGGCTGGCACATAACTGAGTCGAGCTTTTTGCCATGTGATCATACAGTGATTGATAACTGTCAGAAACATGATTAAAGAGCTCTGCGGTTTTTTCAAAGTGAGTATTAACTTTAGAATGAAAGGCTTCCAGCTCAGAGGTTTTTTCCTTGAGCTGTTGCTCCAACCGATTTCTTTCAACTTCATTTGTTGAGTTTTTCTTACCAAATATGAAACCTACAATGGCGGCAACGATAATTCCTACAGCTGATAATATTTCCATGATTTACCTTTAATTTGACGTTTTTAATAACAGGCTAGTTACAAGGCAACTATATCTTACTCTCTTAAGTATAGTCGAATAATTTTTGGTTAAAGTGAATTTTAATCGTCCACTGTTAACAAAAAGCTTGATCTTATGGATTACAGCTGTAATACTAAACATATGGATTACGTGCGTAATCCATTTTTATCTATCAATTGTGAGGATGTTTCATGCAAATCAGCCATTCCGAAAAGATCCTGATGGATGTGTTGTGGCAGGGGGCTTCAAAAGCCATGCCATTATCTGCAAGACAAATTATTCAATTAGTTGACAGAAAACTTGATTGGCATGATAAAACTGTCAAAACACTGCTTAATCGTTTGTTGAAAAAAGACGCTATTGCTTTTAAAAAAGAAGGTCGAGAGTATTTGTACTACCCGATCTTAAAAGAGCAGAATTATCTTCAGGACGCGTCAAATAATTTCCTGCAAAGAGTTTTCAAAGGAAGCGTCACTTCTCTAGTGGCTTCGTTTGCTAAACAGGAAAAATTGAGCGAACAAGATTTAGCGGAATTGAAAGCGCTTATTAACGATATCGAAAAGTAGTCAGGGAGTTGAGCCAATGATCGATACATTATTTGAGTTCTTAGTCTTAAAAAGTATTGGAGTTGCAATACTCCTTTGCTTAATTGTGGTTATTAGGCCAACAGTGCTAAAGCGACTGAACGTGCGAGTTGCCTATGGCTTATGGTTGATGCTGCCAGTATATCTGTTAATCCCCGTTAGTAACGCTGAGGTTACTTCAACAGGTGGTTTTATGACCTTTATTTTAGGCAGTGAAGCATTCTTTGAGAATCTTGCAGATAAGGAGGGATTCTACGGCAACCAAACAGCCCTCTGGGGTTTGATGATTTGGCTTTGGGGCTGTTTGGCTATGTTGACGGTTTTCTTTTTTCGATACCGTCGATTAAAGAGCAGTTTGGAAATCCTCACAACTAAAAATATTAGCGGGATGGTTGATGCTGGCGACTCGAAACTTATCAACAACATTCAGTTTGTTTCCAGTCCACTAATTGATGTGCCAGCAGTCTTCGGGCTTTTTCAACCTTACCTTGTTCTACCAGATGATTTTTCCAGCTTGCCGACAAAGAACCAACAAATGATCTTGCAACATGAGTTCTATCATTTGAACCGACATGATCATCGATACAATTTTCTACGAGTGTTGATCAAAAGTTTGTTCTGGTTTAATCCGATGTTTTATTGGGCAGATAAATATTGTGAAGCGGATCAGGAAATGTCTTGTGATTTAGGTGTGTTGCAAAATGCAGATATAGAAAAACGAAAAATTTATGCGAATGCGTTGTTGGATTCAATGTCCGGCGTTAAACGAAATAAATTAGTTAGTCAGTGGAAATACAAATCGTTAATAAAGGAGAGAGTAAAAATGTTAAAAAATATCAATTCAAAAAAATGGCATTCGTGGGTGGCGGCGGCTTTTGCGGCGAGCGCGATATGGGGGACCAGCTCGTTGGTGATGGCTGAGAAGGAGGGGATTTCTGATTCTGGTGCAATTCCGATAACGATTATTCAACCAGGTTATCCCAGAAAAGCGGCGGAAGAGGGGGTTGAGGGATGGGTCAAGCTTCGGTTTGATATCGATAGTAATGGCTTTCCATACGAAATCGCTGTTATTGACGATAAGCCCAAAGGTGTTTTTGTTGAGGATGCTATCAAGGCTGTCAGGCAATGGCAGTTCAAAACCAAGGGAGGACAGAATAATTTAATCTACACCATGGAATTCGTGTTAGAAGCACCAGAAGGTGAAGAGTCATTGTAAGAAACTGTAGGAGCGAATTTATTCACCAAAGATGGGAAGATTTAATCATTGTATCGCGGTTAAAGCCGTTCCTACACAATCATCATTTAAAATGAGAGATAGGTTAATATGAAACAAAACTCTGCACGATTTCTTCTTTTTACAGCTATCCTGACATTGCTATCAAATTGTAGCTCTATCGATAATCATCCTGATTACGGATATTTGGACGATAACCTGTCTGACCGATGGGATCTGGCTAAAAAGATGCTCGGTAAAGACGTATTGTATTTTGATACGACCAATTACGGCAAAATAGCCAAAATAAGCAATACCGCCGAAATAGCAAGTGAGAATATTAAATTAAAGAAAACTGCACAGTCGGAATTAAGTTCCGTGTTATCTGATGTCAATAAAATAGAGGGAAAACTCGCTATTTCTGGCATATCATCATCGAATGCGTTCCAGATAATCCAAAATGTTTTTTCTGGATTTGAAGGAGATTTCAGAAAGAATGTTAGGATATTGTATATAGGCGACAATCAGTTCAAAGCTCAAATACAAAAAATGGTGGAAAATCGAGGGGCGACCTTTTTGTACGCAGAAAAACCAAAGACATCTGATTAGTTTTAGATTCAATGTGCTGTATATTTGAACAAATTATATCCGTGGTATATACTATTAATATATATCAATTTGATGGGTATCGTTCATGAATACTGCTAAGCTGTTTAAAACAGGTCGATCTCAAGCGGTTCGTTTGCCTAAGGAATTTAGAATGTCAGGTACTGAAGTTCGAATCCGAAAGGAAGGGAATAAAGTCATTCTTGAGCCTCTGGATGTTACCTGGGAATCTCTATTGTCTTCTCTTTCCGAATTTCCTGATGACTTTATGGAAAATGGCCGAGAACAGCCAGATATGCAAGAAAGGGATTCTTTTTGATGAAATATTTGCTCGATACGGATATCTGCATTTACCTGATAAAAAAGAAGCCTGTTTCTGTTATTAATAAGTTAACACAGTTAGCAAATCGAGACATTGCATTGTCAACGATTAGTTTGTTTGAGCTAAAATTTGGTGTTGAAAATAGTCAATATTTTGAAAAATCTAAATTAGCACTCAATCACTTTGCGGCATCAATTCCCTCAATTTTAACTTTCGATCTTCAAGCCGCAGGTTACGCGGCCAAAATTAGATCAGATATGAAAAATAAGGGGACTCCAATAGGACCCTATGATTTATTAATTGCTGCCATCGCTTTATCCAATGACCTTGTCCTGGTGAGTAATAATGTGCGAGAATTTAAAAGAATCGAAGGGCTCAAACTGGAAAACTGGGTGTAATTGTTTGCCTATTTATATCACCATAAAGTATTAGCAATATGAATTCTCTATTGTCTAAAATCGATTCATTCAATTGAACGACTAAACCAATAAAATGAATCCAATCAAGCGTTCCAATAAACTGCATGGGATCTGTTACGATATTCGTGGTCCCGTCCTTGATGAAGCCAAGCAATTAGAAGAAGAAGGCCATAAAATTCTTAAGTTGAATATTGGCAATCCGGCAGCATTTGGTTTTGAAGCGCCCGATGATATTCTTAAGGACGTGATTCATAATCTACCCTCAGCTCAAGGATATTGCGACTCGAACGGGATTTATTCTGCGAAGATTGCGATTCATCAATATTATCAAACCCTGGGACTGGCCAATATCTCGGTCGACAATATTTATCTGGGTAACGGAGTCAGCGAATTGATTACCATGTCGATGCAGGCTTTGTTAAATTCTAATGACGAGGTTCTGATCCCTAGTCCAGATTATCCGCTTTGGACGGCGGCGGTAAAGCTTTCCTCCGGTCGTCCGGTTCACTATTTATGTGATGAGACATCCGGTTGGCTGCCTGATATTGAGGATATGAAAAATAAGATCAGCGATAAAACCCGTGCTATTGTTTTGATTAACCCCAACAATCCAACCGGCGCGGTCTACCCCAAAGAAATTCTCGAATCAATTATCTCGCTTGCCAGAGAATACGATCTAGTAATTTATAGCGATGAAATTTACGACAAAGTTTTGTATGACGATGCTATCCATATTCCCATTGCTTCTTTATGCGACGATGTTTTTTGCATAACCTTTAGCGGCTTATCAAAAAACTACCGGGTGGCTGGATTTAGGGTTGGCTGGATGATTTTATCCGGTCAAAGAAGTTATGCTGATGACTATATCGAAGGTCTGGATATGTTGTCATCCATGCGACTTTGCGCCAATGTTCCTATGCAACATGCAGTGCAGACAGCGCTAGGCGGATACCAGAGCATAAACGAATTAATTGAACCCAGTGGTCGCTTGTGGCAACAAATGAACCAGAGTTATGATTTAATCCAGCAGATTCCCGGGTTAAGTTGTGTTAAACCAAAAGGGGCGATGTATTTATTTCCCAAAATAGATATAAAGAAATTTAATATTACCAATGACGAGCAATTCGTATTCGACTTTCTAAAACAGAAAAAGGTCTTATTAGTCCACGGCAGAGGATTTAACTGGCAACAGCCTGATCATTTTCGGCTGGTATTTTTACCCCATAAAGAAACACTGATATCCGCGCTTCATGCTCTAAGGGATTTCTTGCAAGGATATCGCCAATAATTTAGCCTCAAAAATGCTCTCAGAACATTTCAATGATTGATTGATGGCTTGGGCTTAAATAAAATGAGAAAATATCATTATTGTTCCTTAATTAAACTGACTAATGAAAATTCATTCTGAAAATACCTTACTGACTGGAGCTGTTGGCAGGATTGAGGCTATTATCGATAGTCGACAGGAAGCAACTAACCAAGATTATATTGCGGTTTGCTGCCACCCTCATCCTCAGCATGGTGGCGCGATGGGGAATAAAGTTATATACACCGCTTCAAGAACGTTAGCAGGATTAGGCATTACTAGCATCCGATTTAATTTTCGAGGTGTTGGTAAAAGTGAGGGGGTCTATGCGGATGGTATCGGTGAACAGGATGACTTGCAGGCAGTGGTTAAATGGGTGAAACAAAAATATCCTAATTTAAAGCTGATTCTATGTGGTTTTTCTTTTGGCGCAGTTATCACCTCACTACAAGCAATAAAGTTGAGCAGCAGCCTGCTAATTGCCATCGCGCCCCCAATTGGCAGAGTAGAATTTACCGGTTTTAATCAGCCAGAATGCCCCTGGCTAGTTATTCAGGGGGACGAAGACGAATTGGTCGATGCCGAACAGGTGGCAAAATGGAGCAACAGTTTTTCTCCTCGCGCTCAATTAGATCGAATGCCCGATGCCAGTCATTTTTTTCACGGCAAATTAGTTGAGCTACGTTCTACAATTGAAACTTTTGTTAGCCAAGCGCTGACGCTAAAGAATTAATCAAATAATATGAAGCCATTTTCGCTTACACCCAAACAGAAATATCTAAATGATGTTCAAACCGATGAATACACCGAAGATCCTTGTCAATTACAAGCCGTTGAATTGTTAGATGATCTGTATCATCGGCTGGTTGCTGCCGATAAATCAGTTAATTTACTTAGCCGTATATCTGCGCTCTTTTCATCCAAAAAAGATCCTTTGAAAGGGCTTTATTTTTGGGGTGGGGTCGGACGAGGCAAAACCTATTTGATGGATATGTTTTTTGACTTGCTGCCCACTAAACATAAGATGCGATTACACTTTCATCGTTTTATGCATCAGACTCATGAGCAACTAACCGAGTTTAAAGGTCATCAGGACCCGCTTTTGTTAATCGCAGATCAACTAGCTTCACAAACACGGGTGATCTGTTTTGATGAATTTTTTGTTAAAGACATTACCGACGCGATGATCCTGGGTGGTTTGTTTGAGGCGCTTTTTGCGCGAGGGGTCAGCTTGGTCGCTACCTCCAACATACCGCCGGAGCGCCTATACTGGAACGGATTACAAAGAGAACGATTTATTCCTGCTATTGAACTGATTCAAAAACACTGCCAGGTAGTTAATCTGGACAATGGTATTGATTATCGATTACGAACTTTGCAACAAGCCGATATTTTTCATTGCCCTCACGATCAGCAAGCTATTGATAATCTGAATACTAGTTTTGACCATCTGGCAACCGAAGAAATGCCGCCTGGAAGTCAAATTGATATTGAGCATCGACCGGTGCAAACTATTCGATGCGCAGAAGGCGTCATCTGGTTTTCCTTTAAAGGAATTTGTGAGTCAGCGAGAAGTCAGACCGATTACATCGAAATTTCTCGTTGTTATCAAACTGTAATGGTTAGTGAAATTCCACAACTAGATGCCAAAGACGATGCGGCTACTAGACGATTTATCAGTTTAGTGGACGAGTTTTACGAAAGGCATGTGAATTTAATGATCACTGCTTCGGTTGAACTAGAGGCGTTATATATCGGTCAGCGATTGGCGTTTGAATTCAAACGGACTTTAAGCCGATTGCAGGAAATGCAATCTCATGATTATCTGGCTTTGGAGCATTTGGCTTAGAATAGTCGGAGCTACGAACTAGGTGCTAGGTGCTAGGTCTGGTGTATATCCCCTAGAACCTAATACCTAGAACCTTATTTTTAATATTATTTAGCCATATCTTTCAATTTCTTCAGAGGACGAACTTTGACTTGAATCGAAGCGGGTTTTGCTTTAAACATGGTTTCTTCGCCAGTAAAAGGATTGATACCTTTTCTTGCTTTAGTGGCTTTTTTCTTCACGGTCGTTATCTTTAACATACCCGGCAGTACAAATTCGCCACAAGCGCGTTTCTTTATATGACGGTCAATCACATCGCCTAATTCATCTATTACAGCAGCAACCTGTTTCTTGGTTAATTCAGTTGATTCAGCGATTTCAGCAATAATTTGGGTTTTAGTATAACGGTCTTTGATTATTTTTGGTTTCTTAGCAGTAGCCATGGTTTTTCCTTACTTGATTTGAATTTGATTGGATCTGATTTAGTCAACAGCGATAATCGGTAGAACGCTGATCCTAATTCGCTTTGTACCCCAGATCCCCTATTAAATAAAGGATTTATTGCCTTTTGTTTGATAATTTAATGTGTTATTTTTATTTCTGTCTTTTTATTCAATAAATTGATGCTTTTTTGATCAAAATAGCGCACAATGCCGCGCGTTGAAGAATTAGCCTGAAAACGCCGAATAATAGGCGATACACGCCATACAATAGCAGTAATCAGAACTGCATATGCGGTCGATAATCTTTATTTGAATAAAAATGGCTAAATTCGTCTAAAATAGGTTGTGAATAGCTCGGTATTTCTGTAATATTCGCGCTCTTTTTTGAATGCAAGAAAGAATTAACAGACAAATTAAGCCCACTTGGAGCTAAGAATGAGAACTTTTAGTGCAAAACCAGAGTCAGTACAACGCGAATGGTTCGTTGTAGACGCAGAAGGTAAAACACTTGGCCGTTTGGCAACAGAAATTGCCCGTCGTTTACGTGGCAAGCATAAAGCAGAATTTACACCTCACGTTGATACTGGCGATTACATCGTTGTGGTTAACGCTGAGAAAATCGCTGTAACTGGTAAAAAAGAAGCTAACAAGATCTACTACCGTCATACTGAATTCCCTGGTGGGATTAAAGGGATTACGCTTGGTAAATTACGTGAAAAAGCGCCAGAGCGCATCTTACAGTTAGCAGTGAAAGGCATGGTTCCTAGCAATCCGCTTGGCCGTGCATGCTTACGTAAATTAAAGATTTTTGTTGGACCTGAGCATACCCATCAGGCACAACAACCAAAAGAATTAAACATATAGTTGGTGAATGAATATGGCTGATACACAATATTACGGAACAGGTCGTCGTAAGAGCTCTACTGCTAGAGTATTTTTACGTCCAGGTAAAGGCAGCATTGTTGTTAATCAACAACCGCTAGACGAGTACTTTGGTCGTGAAACTTCACGTATGGTTGTTCGTCAGCCACTTGAGTTGACTGAAAATGTAGAAAAATTTGATGCATACGTGACGGTTAAAGGTGGCGGTGATACAGGCCAAGCGGGCGCGATTCGTTTAGGTATTACCCGTGCACTAATGGAATATGATAACGAACTTCGTCCTTCATTACGCGCTGCAGGTTATGTGACTCGTGATGCACGTTCAGTTGAACGTAAGAAAGTCGGTCTACATAAAGCACGTAAGAGACCTCAATTCTCTAAGCGTTAATCTTTTTATTGGGATCATTTCTCGCCAAATAAGAAGTAGCAAAAATCTTATAAACAAGCCACCGTGTCGAAAGATCCGGTGGTTTTTGTTGTTTGTAGATCGCAAAAAAGCCTTTCAAAATATTTGCTAACGTCATCGATTGTGGTCTCTAAATGTCGTCGTCACCTTTATAAAAAATCGTCATGGTACAAAGTAGTTGTCATGCTCCTTGTGATTTTCAAATAGAAATAACTCTTCCGAGTCCAGAATTAATCAAATCAACTTTGCAAAAGCATTTAGGCATTAAATTAGTTTTAGCTCGAATGATTTCAGCCGGTGCAACAGAACCGCAGTAATGTTGGCCAAATTCAATTACTACAAGACATGTGTCTTTACCGAGAAGGATTGATTATGATTGTAGTGCATGAGCTTTCTTATATACACTTGGTGATACTCCATACTGAGCTCTAAAGCACTGTCCAAAATAGCTCTGTGACGTAAATCCAACCTCGATAGTCGCATAACTAGCACTTTTTCCTTGCTCTAATAATTCTCGGCCTTTCTCTATACGATATCGACGAAGATAATCAATGGGTGTCATGTCGACAATACTTTTTGACTTTCTAAGAAATTGTCTTTCGCTCATAGCCAGTTTAGAAGCAATTAGTGCGACTGAGGTTGAGGAGTCCACATAGTACTTTTCAAGTACTGAGTTTAACTGTGTTATGAATTTTTCTTGCATACTAGTTCTGAAATCTTCAACCGATGGTGAGTTTTCAGACAACAAGTTTGTTGTTTGCGAATACAGAGATTTTGCTTGAAAAGCAAGTTCAGAAAATCGTTTTTTAAGGATGTTTCTGATACCGAGTAAATTATTTAGTCGTATTCTTAGCTCTTCAGCATCAAAAGGTTTGGTTAGGTATTCGTCGGCTTGTTCATACCATGCTTTTAGACGACTTTCTCTGTCATTTCGCGCAGTCAGCAAAATAATTGGAATGTGATCTGTGATTGGGTTGTGCCTCAGTTCGTTAGTCAATTGGTAACCATCTTTGTTCGGCATCATAATATCACTGATAATGAGGTCTGGCACTTCCGATATGGCTAGGTTGACGCCCTGAACCCCATCCTTTGCCGTAAAAATTAGGTAATCTTCTTTAATCCGTTCAACAATGTAGTTTCGCATGTCCTGGTTATCTTCGATAACCAATACGCTCGGTTTGTCACCGTTAGCTTCTAAACCATGCGATTCTATTTCTTCAGATGAGGTTGTTGTCTGATTGGTTATACCCATTAACTCCATTGCAATAATTTCTTGGTTTGCGTGTGTTTTTACTTCGCTCATGTCAACTTCTTCAGTAATCGGAAGCACAACCTTGGCTTTTGTGCCGACACCTACTTCACTTTCAAGAGCTATATTTCCATTATGCGCTTCTACAAGATCTTTAACTAAGGCTAATCCGATGCCTGCACCTGTTATTTGTTCACTATTTTCATTGAGTACTCGGGTATAGCGTTCGAAGACGGAATCAATTCTGTTCGCAGGTATTCCAATACCGGTGTCTTCGATCTGTATAAGGAGCTCGTTGCCCGGAGTTCGTGCTGTGTGGATCTGTATTTTCCCGCCTGAAGGCGTATATTTGATCGCGTTAGAAAGAAGGTTAACGACTATTTTTTCAAGCGCATCATTCGTGAATATGAAATTGACTTCTTCTATTTTTCCGATTTCTAATCCTATTCCCTTTTCTTTGGCAAGATCTACAAAAGCCTCTGCAAGTAGTCTAATTATTTTTCCCGAAGCCTGGGGTAATTTTTGAGTGATTGATTTTACTCTGAAAGTTTCTAGATTGAGTAATTGATCTACCATCCTCAAAAGGCGATATCCGTTTCTTTGTACTATATTAAGCCGGTTTATCTCGTCGACGTTTTTGTTGGTTTTTAGTACTTGTGCAAGAGGACCTAGAATTAATGTGAGCGGTGTTCTGAATTCATGGGAAACGTTGGCGAATTCTTCATTTTTTCTGGAGAGTAATTGTTCTACTTTGGATTTTTCCTGAATGAGTTCTTTAGTTCTCTCATCGACAGTATCTTGAAGATGAAGTGCGCGGGCTTCTAAAACTTGCGTTCGTTTTTTAATAAAAATCACTATCGCTAGGATAGTGCTAACTAGATAGATCGTGTAGGCCCACCAAGTCAACCAAGGTGCAGGCGAGATGATTATTTTAAGTGCAACATCATTTTCGCTCCATACACCACTTTTGGTTTGAGCTTTAAGTCGGAAAGTGTATTCCCCGGGATCGAGGTTGTTGTATGTCACTCCTCTGTTTTGCGAATTAGTCGTTGTCCAGTTTGGATCAAAACCGTCGAGTTTATATGTGTACGTCGTTTTGTCAGGGGCTACATAATGTGCGGCTACAAAATCTAAACCGAAAACGGTGTCTCTGTGAGTTAAATGCAATTCTTTTAAGTCAGAAATATGTTGATCGATTTTTAGTCCATTGTAATCTTGATGGGGGATAACTGTCTTGCCGAATCGTTTAAGTTGGGTTAGTGATACTATAGGCGGTGTTTTGTTTGTCTCGATTTTTTCGGGGTGGAATAAATTGAAACCACTTTTTCCTCCAAAAAGTATTCTGCCGTCTGGCGATTTTGCAAATGAACCGAAATTAAAAAGTTCACTATGTAAACCGTCGGATACACTAAAATTCTTCAATCTATTTCTCGATTTGTCAATTTGAAACAGCCCTTGGTTTATAGTAGCCAGCCAAAGATTGTCAAAGTCATCACGGTATAATCCGATCAGTCCTTCCTTACTTTTCAATCCTAGTCTGGCGCCTATGTTATTCACTTTTTTAGTGTTTACATCCAGTTCAAAAAAGCCTTTTTCTACGACTGTATAGTATATCTTTCCGTTGTCGTCGATGGTTAATGAATGTACGATACCAGTTATTGCAGAGCCTTTCTCGTCGCTGACGAATTTGACATTTTGTAATTCGCTATCGATCTCCAATAAGCCTTCTTGAGAGGCTGCAAAAATTCTACCTTTTCTATCTTCAATCGTGTTATGAATTTGGGCTTTTTGGAATATAGTTTCACTAGTCCCTACAGGTGTTATTTTTTTGCTTTTTTTGTCAAATCGATACAGTCCTTGGTCACTACCAATAACGAGATATTTTTCGAAATTTAAGATCTTATGCACTCCGATATTATTTATCTCTTCTCCAAATCGTTTAAATAACCCTGTATTAGAATCAAAAAGGTCAAAACCTTTGGCGGTACCAATCCAGAATTGATGTTCCGATTCCTTGGTGATAACAAATACTTCGTTGTGTGATATCGTTTTAGGTTTTTTATCTTCGGAAGCGAAAAGTGTGCAATTATTCTTCGCGTTATTCACTCTTATTAATCCCGAAAGTGTGCCTAACAACATCTCATTTTGGTTAATGAAGTGGGCGCTTCTTATATCAGAGGTATTCATACAACTTATGCTATTCAGCGAATTATTTTGCGTTCCAAAACGTATTGATTTTGGGTCAAAATAATCTAGTCCAGAATTGTAAGTTCCGACCCAAATAATCCCGGACAGGTCTTGGAAAAGGCTTAAAACACTATTGTCAGATAAAGAATCAGCAATGCTATTGTCTGTCGTAATATTGATAATTTCGCCACCGGGCGCAATCCGAAACAAACCGTGAAAATAAGTTCCGATCCACAAATTATTCTCAGAATCTACCAGCGAAGCGAGGACATAGGAAATCTTTTTCTTGAAAATTATTTTGGACGCTAACTGAGTGAATGGCTCGTACTTAAACAATCCTCCGATTGTCCCTAGCCAAATCGTCCCCGATTTATCCTGTGAGATCGTTAGTATGGTGGGTTGTTCGTTGTCCTTTATATTGACTCGTATTATCACTTGTTTTTCCTGATCGAAATAGGATAAGCCGCTATTTCCCCCGATCCATAATGTGCCGTCATGAGCTTTCATAAGAACTCTCACTTTATTATGAGGAATGGTATTTTGATCTTGCGAGGAGTGAAAAAAGTGAGTAAAACTAAAGTTTGTTAAATCGAGACGGTTAAGACCAAAATCAGTGGCCACCCACAAAATATTTTTACCATCATACGATGTGTCAAACACACTATTCGAGCTTAAACTATTATCATTGTTTTGTTGATGTTTGAAAACTGTAAAATTATCTTTGCTTCTGTTGTATTGGTTTAGGCCTCCTTCTCCACCGATCCACATATTCTCATCTCGTCCAATCGTTATGCTACGAACGTAAGAACTTGCCAAGCTGTATTTTTCATCGGGATTGGCTAAATATTTTTTTAGTTGATAACCTTCAAATTTGGCGAGACCTAACTCTGAGCCAAACCACATGAAACCTCGCGTGTCTTGGCCAATAGCTCTTATAGAGTTGTAGGGTAGGCCATCGTCCACGTCAATATGGCCAAATCTTACGACCTCAGCATCAAGACGTAGGCTGAGGACGCAAACAAAAAGAAAAAACGAATATTTTTTCCAAACACCCTTCAAATATTGCAGCATGGGTATTACTGGCAACTAATTAGAATGGTTACTCTAACAATTGCTAATCGGGAACTATAATACTTTGTCGCGTGATAATACATCTTTCACCACCAGAAGTCGGACCAGAATAATAATCGATGTTTCCTATGGAATAGTCATATTCGTACGAAACAGTCTCATAGTGATTCATTACTAAAACAACTGGTTCCGGCGGCTCAATACAATTTTGATTACGAGGAATATCTTGAGTGAAGTATATTTCCCAAGTATTTTCAGACTCAAGTTTTTCTTTGTATATACACATTGTGATAGTAGTAAGAGATGAAATTCCTGCGCCAATGGCTTGTACTGAGTAACTAATTGTGAAAAATGCGCAAAGAGAAATGAATGTTAGTAATTTTATCATTTTATTATTCCTTATTTTAAAGACCAGATCATCGAGAGAACCCACAATATTAAAGTGATTTTTAGACGAGAGCCAAAATATATCATCAATTGAGATGCTTTAAAAGTACGATAATCGGCATTTATTCACACATTTTCTATTTAGTAGAGCATTCTGCGTGTTTTGATGCTAAAAACTGTTATTGTTATATTAACGGATTAATTTACCGGTTTTAAATATGAAGAATTTTATTTACGGCCTTATTTGTGGTCTAATTTTAGCTTCGGTGCTTTTGGCAGTCAACAATGAAAGTCATGATG
>CAZOBX010000073.1:0-7257 GCA_964578045.1 uncultured Kangiella sp.
AAAAAATGCTGGAAGTCGCTAAACAACTCGGTCAATTTTCCAGCGTTGAAGTGAGTAAAACTTTTTTGGGTGCCCATGCAGTTCCCCCGGAATACAAAAATAATGCTGATCAATATATCGACTTAGTCTGTGAAACAATGATGCCTCATTTGCATGAATCCGGTTTGATTGATTGCGTGGATGCTTTCTGCGAAGGGATTGGATTTAGTCTTGAGCAAACCAGAAAAGTATTTCTCAAAGCAAAAGAATTGGGTCTACCGGTAAAACTTCATGCTGAGCAATTATCCGATTTAGGCGGATCGAAACTGGCTTGTCAGTTTAATGCCTGGTCTGTGGACCACTTAGAATTTTTAGAGCCTGAGGATGTGAAGAGTTTGAAGAAATCCGGAACCGTGGCGACATTACTGCCGGGCGCTTTCTACTTTTTATCAGAAACTAAACTACCGCCAATTGAAAAGCTTAGGAAAAATAATATACCGATTGCCATCGCAACTGACTCTAATCCTGGTAGCTCCCCCTGCCTATCAATTTTGCTAATGCTGAATATGGCAACTACGCTATTTAAGTTAACACCCTCCGAAGCATTACGTGGCGTAACCATTAATGCCGCCAAAGCACTCAACATTGCCGATAAGGTCGGTTCTATTGAAGTCGGGAAACAAGCCGATTTTGTGCTGTGGGATATCGATACACCGGCGGAGTTGAGTTATCGGATTGGGGGTAATGCCTGCCGTAAGGTAATAAAAAAAGGTAAAGTGGTGCTTGATAAAAATAGGTGAATGTCTGTTTTTGATGTCCATGTAGGGTGGGCACGTTTTTTTGTGCCCACCATTTTTGTTTGAATTTAACCACTTTCGCGTGGGCGATACCAAAAGTAGGTGCTTTAAGCAAACATTGCCCACCCTGCCTGGTTAATATAACTCACCTGACTAGAGAGTTAACTAGCAATCTCCTTGCACCCCTTTAAGATATCCTCAAACACCTGAATCCCTTTCTCTTCAGCTAAACTAATATTCCTGACAGGTATTTTCTCTGGATCTGGATAATGCGCCAATACTTTTTCCACGCTGGCTTCTCGTATAATATGAATGATAGGAACAGGCGATCGATTGGTATAATTGGCAGGATCATTTTGCTGGGCATCTGCAAAACAATAATCAGGATGAAAGCTGGCTAGTTGGTAAATACCTTCATAACCAAGCTCTGTATTTAAGTTATTAGCCAGTTCCAGAAAATCTAAATAATCAAAAAAGCTCTCCAACGCGATCGGTAAGATAACGAGGATTGTTTCAATCTCTGGATGTTCATCTAACCGTTTTAGCTCATGAGACAAGGCGAAAAGTTGTTCCTGAGTATTAGCCTCATCAACCACTTCATAATGTATCGATTGGTTAACAAACTCTTTTTTGGCAAAAGGACAAAAATTAAAGCCTATAATGGTATTTTCCAACCAGTATTTCACTGAATCAACTATCTTAATCTGGTCCATATGCTGTTTACTTGTTTGGTATCTTAGTGAAGGAATTATATTCTACAATAATAGAATGAAAAATACTTCCTGCCGATTCGGTTTAGTGGCTTCGGTATGAGAGAGTTCAAGCTGGGCAAATAAGTTGTGACAACTACGCGGTTTAAGTAGAATATCGAAACTATTTCTAGTTGTGTTAAACATGTCCTTATGAGTTTGAGAGTCGAAGTTGTCGTAGTAACCCCTTTTCAACAAAATTGTTCGGTGATCTGGTGTAGCGAAACCCTGGAAGCTGCGGTCGTTGACCCGGGCGGTGATACCGAAAAAATCATAACCGTTGTCAAAACATATCAGCTCAACGTCAAACAAATTTTACTCACCCATGGCCATTTGGACCATGCCGGCGGCGCGACCAAGCTTAAAAAAGAATTACAGATCCCGGTGATTGGCCCGCAAAAAGATGATGATTTCTGGTTACAGGGAATTGAAAAACAGGCACAGAACTACGGATTTCCGGGCGCGGAAAATTGCACACCGGACCAATGGCTGGAAGAAGGCGAATCCATTCAGGTTGGAAAAGAGCAATTAGCGGTTTATCACTGCCCAGGGCATACCCCGGGACAAATCGTTTTCTACCACAAAAATTCTGGACTGGCGTTTGTTGGCGATGTCATCTTTAAAGGCAGCATTGGTCGAACGGATTTCCCTCGCGGAAATCATGCCGACTTAATCCATTCAATCACCAGTAAACTCTGGCCGCTTGGCGGAGCAACACGTTTTGTTTCTGGGCATGGTGGAATTTCTGATTTCGCCAGCGAAAGAGCAACTAATCCGCATGTGGGAGATCATGTATTAACTGCCACTCCGTGAACCAAGCCGATCAATATGCAAATCATGAGTCAAAGTTTTTATAATAACCCTATGGCAATTGGAAATATTATCGTATGTCAGATATTAGCTACTTAATCAATCTCAACTTACACACCCCGGAGCGGGTAATTTCTGAACTGGTTAATCCCGAGTTAATTAACCAGATTATCCGTTTTCATCAAAGTATTCCTGACTATCAGTTAACACCGCTTATCAACTTAAAAGAACTCGGCAAAAAACTAAATATTGATAAACTTTTTGTCAAAGATGAAAGTTTCAGGTTTGAGCTAAACGCATTTAAAATGTTGGGTTGCAGCTACGCAATGGCAATTTGTCTTGCCGAGAAATTAGGCCTTAACCAAAATCAGATGACTTATCCGGAGATAGCCAAAAGAAAGACGGAATATGCTGACCTGGTTTTTGTGACAGCTACCGACGGAAATCATGGTCGAGCGGTAGCCTGGAGCGCCAAATTGTTCGGTTGTCACTCTCAAATTTATATGCCTTCAGGATCATCGATCGCAAGATTAGATGCTATCAGAAAATATACCGAGCATGCTTTGATCACGGACATGGGATATGACGACACAGTCGCTTTTGCCAGCCAGCAAGCAGAATTAAACCATTGGCTGCTAATCCAGGACACCGCATGGCCAGGCTATCGCGAAATACCCGATAACATTATGCGGGGCTATTTTTCGCTTTTGTTGGAATTTGAAAATCAGGCATGTGGAGATTGGCCAACCCATATATTTCTACAGGCTGGGGTAGGCTCTATGGCTGCGGCAATAACGGCTTATCTAGTCGCCCATAAAAAGAAAACACCAAAAATTATATTGGTAGAGCCCACTGGTGCACCCTGCTTTTATCAATCTATGAAAATTAATGATGGATCGCCTCATCGTACTCAGGGAGAATTAAACACCATAATGGCTGGACTAGCCTGCGGTGAGCCCAGTATTAGCGCATGGGAAATTTTAAGCAGTGCATGTTTTGCTTTTATTGTTTGCAATGACTCTATTAGCTTAAAAGGAATGAGACGGTATGCAGCGCCGATTGGTAATGATAAAAAAATCGTTTCTGGAGAATCTGGCGCAGTCACCCTTGGACTGGTCGAAACGATATTAGCCGATCCGACTCATGCAAAATTGAAGCTTGATTTGCAGATTGATAAGCATTCAAAAATCTTGCTTCTTTCAACCGAAGGAAATACTGATCCAGACTTCTATTCAAAAGTTATCGATGGCCTAGGCTAAAATGGCACAAGCGAAAGGCCAAATATTGATTAAACTGCCAATCGCCCATTCCTGAACTTAGCACTTAGAACTTTGTTATAAATCATCAATCACCGCAAAAATAGCATCTAAACAAGAAGCTCCCAGGTTTTGACAGCGCTCGGCAGACCACCCTTGCTCTTCATGAGGCGTTTCGACCGTATCTTTAAATGGCATTTCCAGAGTCATGGATAAGCAATTAAACTCTTCTGCAATGTAATTGGTACAAACGGTCATATTTGCCGCGTTAGGTTGGTCGATTTCATAACCAATTTCCGTCTGAAAATCTGGATTAACTAATTTCAGTCGCTGCTTGAAATTCGATTGAAGTTTGGCCAGTCTTTCACTCCAGCTTTTAACGCCTTCTGCGCCGGCGATAAAGTTATAAGGTAAGCCTTCATCACCGTGTACATCCAGGCAAAAATCAACCCCTGTTTGTTTCATCATTTTTCTAACCAAATAAACTTCGGGACTTCTTGCCATGCTAGGTTCGAGCCATTCTCGGTTAAGGTTAGCGCCAGCGGCATTGGTTCGCAAATGCCCTCTTCTACTTCCGTCCGGATTCATATTGGGAGTCACATAAAAAACCGATTTTTTAAGCAAAGCCTGTGCAACGGCATCCGTATCATCTAATAGACGATAGATAAAGCCTTCTGCCCACCAGGAGGCTTGGGTTTCACCGGGATGCTGTCTGCCATGGATCCAGATCTTTTTCTTGCTTTCGCCATGCTCACCAATTATCAATTGGTCAATGTCCTGTCCATCTAAACTTTGACCGAGAATATTCAAGTGAACCAACGGATGCTCCAGCAAATCGGCAATAAAATCTGCGTGTCTTTGCATAGTATAAGGGGCGAAATAAGCGTAATAGATCGCTTGTTGTTCTGGTTGATGTTTGATGGTCACAACACCATCCACATAGTCTGTCGGCACTCGAAACCAGAACACCCGATCATAAGATGCGACGGCCTGGTAATCATCCCATCCATCAGTATAAGCGGCGCCAGCAGCATTAGTAATTTTAAATTGGCAATCATGCCCCAATACCCCTGTGGCCCGAAAATAAAACCACTGATAAAAATCACTTTGATGATCTTTAACAATCTCCAATTGAATATCATCGGCTTTTTGGCACTCGATACAACGGATGTTTCCACTTTCGAATTCACTGTTGATGTTAATACTTAGCGTCATTCTTTATTCTCCTTGCAAGCTATAAACAACGCCATCGGCAGATTGTTCATGCGCAAAACTGTAAACATTTAAAACAAAATCGGTCTGCAAATTATCAATAGAAAGTTGCCCATCCCGCCAAGTTATCTCTTCGGTGGGTTCTAACCATTTTAGCTCTCCAGCATAAGCGTCAGGTGCAAACTCCAGTGCAACAGGATTTTCAGAGGGCTCAAATAAACGAGCGCAAATCCTAGCCAGATCAGCAAACTCATTCACATGCACGCAGTTTTGCTCGATATCAGCGCTACATCGAGGGACTAAACCCGTTATCATGGCTTCATCCCATTGCGGGCTGGATATAACTTTAAAAATCGAATTCATTAATTTTAATCAGATCTTGAAAAACCACTATGCTATCAATTTATCTATTGGCTAACAAACAGTATCTAGCATATTATGTCGGCATACGACTCAAGTGTTGGACAATTGAATGAAAAATAACCAATGGATCGATTTAAGAAGCGATACGGTGACCCAACCCAGCGATGCCATGCGTAAAGCAATGATGGTGGCCGAGGTAGGCGATGATGTGTACGGTGAAGATCCAACCGTTAACAAACTTCAAGAGCTAGTCGCCGAACTAACCGGTCAGGAATCCGCCCTTTTTGTGAGTTCGGGAGTACAAAGCAATCTTATCGCTCTATTAACCCACTGCCAGCGCGGTGAAGAATATATTGTTGGCCAGGATGCTCATACCTACAAATATGAAGGTGGCGGTGCTGCTGTACTGGGCAGTATTCAACCCCAACCGATTGATTTTAGCGCTGATGGGACTTTGGATTTAACCAAGGTCGCCAAAGTTATTAAGGCGAAAGATGTGCATTTTGCCAGAACTAAATTACTCGCTCTTGAAAATACCACCGGCGGGAAAGTCCTTCCGCAAACCTATATTGAAGAGGCAATGAATTTCTGCAAGCAAAAAGGATTAAAAATACATTTAGACGGCGCACGTATCGCCAACGCTGCTGTGAAGCAACAGCGTTCGATTTCATCACTGGTAGAAAATTTCGACTCGGTTTCAATTTGTTTATCAAAAGGATTAGGGGCACCAGTTGGTTCGTTGATTTGCTCCAATAAAGATTTTATCGAAGAAGCCAAACATTGGCGAAAAATGCTAGGTGGTGGAATGCGACAAGCGGGTATTTTAGCCGCAGCGGGAATTTATGCTGTTCAAAATAATTTTGACCGCTTGAGCGAAGACCATGAAAATGCAGAATTTCTGGCTAAACGTTTGTCAGAAATCGATGGTATTAGCGTCGCACCAGTGCAAACGAATATAATCATGCTAACTTTGCACAAAAACAAAGTTAATGGCTTGTCAGAATTCCTTCTTAGTAAGGGAATAAAAGCCAGTATTGGTGAAAATACCCGGCTGGTGACACACTTGGATATTTCCAGACAAGCTGTTGAATTAGTTGTGTCTAGTTTTAACCTGTTCTTTAATAAGTAGACTGATTCAATGAATAAAGAAAAAAGACAAAAAATATTCGAAAAACTTCGCGAACAAAATCCTAACCCAAAAACCGAATTAGAATACAGCTCCCCTTTCGAACTTTTGATTTCGGTGATTCTATCAGCTCAAGCCACAGATGTTGGTGTTAACAAAGCCACCAGAAAACTCTATCCGGTCGCTAACACACCAAAGAAAATATATGCGCTTGGCGTTGATGGATTAAAAGAGTATATAAAAACCATTGGACTATTTAATTCTAAAGCGAACAATGTAATTAAGGCCTGCAAGATTTTAGTCGAAGAGCACGACTCAATAGTACCGCAAACCAGAGAAGCCCTTGAGGCTTTACCCGGTGTTGGTAGAAAAACCGCCAATGTGGTTTTGAATACCGCTTTTGGTCAACCCACTATGGCAGTCGACACTCATATTTTTCGAGTTTCCAATCGAACCGGGATCGCAAAAGGTAAAGATGTTGTGGAAGTCGAAAAACGCCTTTTAAAATTTGTGCCGGACGAATTTATGATGGATGCTCACCATTGGTTGATTTTACACGGTCGATATACTTGTGTTGCCCGAACGCCACGATGTGGTTCTTGTATTATTGAAGACCTTTGTGAATTTAAGAAAAAGGTAGGGAATTAACCAGGCGGTTTTCACACAATCAATTTATTGTTACTTTCCTATTAAGCATCTATTTTTAACATCTCAGCAACGGTAATAAAAGAACCGAAAACAAAAATTTGATCATCTTTGGACATTTTGTTTTCTATTTGTTGGTAAGCTGTTTCGACACTTATTGAAGAGAAAGCTTGTGTTTCTTTATTTGTCAGACGATAGGTATCATATAACTGCTCCGCCTTGAGTGCCCTCTCGATCGGCAAATCAACAAAAAACCAGTTATCAATTACTTCATCCATGATTACCAAATAATCTGCTATGGCTTTATCCGCCATTAATCC
>CAZOBX010000073.1:7267-13710 GCA_964578045.1 uncultured Kangiella sp.
AACAGCACGGCTTGAATTCAGCCCCGCAGAGTTTGGTTTTTTGTGTGAAATTTTTGATTTGACTCACAAGGTTTCTTGCCGCTTGAACATTATGTCCGACATCGACAATAACCAAAGGTCTATCTGATAATTTCTGAAAACGGCCCTTGATATGAATATTGCGAACCACATTTGACAAATCAAGACTCGAATATTCTTTTGCAAATATCGATCGAAAGGCTCGGTTGGCTAAAACCAAGTTTTGCAATATTAGTCGGTAGGGGTTTATAGAAAGATCAGTAACCAGTTTAGAGAGTTGTGAGTCAATAGCTCCCGTCTCTCGATTATTTTCTATTAAGGTGAGTTCGGCATGAACTTCAGGCCTGGCCTCTGAAATCAATTGATAACTTTTTAGATCCCCCACAAAGTTATCAATCCCTTTTCTACAGATCCCCGATTTTTCGAAAGCAATATCGATTAAATTATCACCCAACCAAGATTGATGGTCTAAGTCAATTGTAGTGATGATTGTTACATCTGGTTCAACAATATTGACAGCATCTAATCGCCCTCCGAGACCGACTTCCAATACCACTAAATCCAATGCAGCCTGTTTAAAGATTAACAGAGCAACCAAGGTTGTAAATTCAAAAAAGGTGAGCGCGAGATTAGCGCGTGCTTGATTGATTACTGCAAAAGCTTCTTGCAAGGTCTGATCGGAAACATCTTTTCCGTTCACTCTAACTCGTTCGTTAAACTTTAATAAGTGAGGTGAGGTATAGCAACCTACTTTGAGATTGGATAATAATGCATGAGATTCCAGCGTGGCTACACAGGTCCCTTTGCCGTTTGTACCACCGACAATAATAACTTTGGCTGTCTGTTTGGTTAAGTCTAGTTTATTGGCTATCTGTTCTATTCTTTCTAATCCCAATTCAATTTCATCAGGATGAAAGGATTCGATCATGGCTAACCACTGAGAAAGCGGTTTATTGTATTTAGTCATTGCTACCTGTCTTATGGGTGGTAGGGTGGGCAATCTTTTCTGCCCACGCTGGACCTTTGAATCACACGAAAATGGAGGGCTCCAAAAGTAGGTTCTTTAAGAAAAACCAACTGCCCGCCCTACAAAATAACTTCAACTCAGCCTGTGCATTGCCAAATTTTGGGCAACGGCAGAGCCTTTGTCTAAGCCATCGTCTAAAGCGATGGATAAACAATACTGATCAACCTCAACTCAAGAATAAGACTAACAAAAAAAGCGCCACCAGGCGCTTAATCTGTTTACCGAATAGCAAAAGAAACTTATCCAACAAATACTTTGTTCACAACCGGAATAGTCACCAAGGAAGCAGACTTTTTGAAATCTTCAATTTCATGAAAATTTAAGTAACGGTAAATCTCGTCACTCATAGTTTCCAAATCCGCTGCATAACTCATATATTCTTCAACGGTTGGCAACTTACCAACAATCGCTGCAACGGCCGCCAATTCTGCCGAGGCCAAATAAACATTTGCGCCATCCCCTAAACGATTAGGAAAGTTTCTGGTTGAGGTTGAAACCACTGTCGAATTTGCCGCAACACGTGCCTGATTACCCATACAAAGCGAACAACCTGGCATTTCAGTTCTAGCGCCAGCCGAAGCAAAAATATTGTAATAACCTTCCTGCATTAATTGATATTCGTCCATTTTGGTTGGCGGAGCAATCCACAATTTAGTAGGGATAACACCGGTCTTTTCTAATAATTTCCCAGCCGCTCTATAGTGACCGATATTAGTCATACAACTTCCAATAAAGACTTCATCAATTTTCACCCCTTGAACCTCTGACAATAATTTCACGTCATCAGGATCGTTGGGACAAGCTAAAATAGGCTCTTTAATTTGATTGAGATCAATCTCAATCACTGCCGCGTATTCCGCATCTTCATCGGCTGACAATAATTCTGGGTTGGCTAACCACTTTTGCATATTTTCGATACGACGACTAATGGTTCTTGCGTCACCGTATTTATCACTAATCATCCACTTGAGCAAGGTGATGTTGGAATTTAAATACTCAATAATTGGCGCTTTATCTAATTTGATTGAACAACCTGCCGCACTTCGTTCTGCGGCCGCGTCAGATAATTCAAACGCTTGCTCGACTTTAAGATCTGGCAGCCCTTCTATTTCTAAAATACGGCCTGAGAAGATATTTTTCTTACCTTCTTTTTCGACAGTCAATAATCCGTCCTGAATTGCTGCATAAGGAATTGCATTAACCAGGTCTCTTAACGTCACACCAGGCTGCATATCACCTTCGAATCGAACTAAGACTGATTCTGGCATATCGAGTGGCATCACCCCGGTAGCTGCTGCAAAAGCGACTAAGCCAGAACCTGCTGGAAATGAAATTCCAATTGGAAAACGGGTATGAGAATCACCACCGGTCCCTACAGTATCCGGCAATAACATTCGATTTAACCAACTATGAATAATGCCATCACCGGGACGCAGGGACACACCGCCGCGAGTCATAATAAAGTCGGGCAAGGTGTGCTGAGTATCGATATCAATGGGTTTTGGATAAGCGGCCGTATGACAAAAAGACTGCATGGTTAAATCGGCAGAAAAACCAAGGCAGGCTAAATCTTTCAATTCATCGCGAGTCATTGGACCGGTGGTATCTTGTGAGCCTACCGTGGTCATTTTAGGTTCACAATACTGACCAGCTCTCACGCCTTCTAAGCCACATGCTTTACCAACCATTTTTTGCGCTAGCGTGTATCCTTTGTCAGATTCTGCCACTGGATTTGGTTGACGGAATAAATCACTGGCATCCAAACCTAAGTAATCTCTTGCTCTGGCAGTCAATCCTCGGCCAATGATCAGAGGTATACGACCTCCCGCCCGCACTTCGTCTAACAGCACATCTGTTTTTAACTCAAATTCAGCAATCACTTCACCGGCTTTTTCAACTTTGCCTGCGTAAGGATAGATATCAATCACATCACCCATTTCCATTTTGGAAACATCGACTTCAACTGGCAATGCACCTGCATCTTCCATCGTATTAAAGAAAATCGGGGCTATTTTTCCACCCAGACAAAAACCGCCATCTCTTTTGTTTGGAATATTCGGAATATCATCGCCCATTAACCATAAAACTGAATTGGTTGCTGATTTGCGTGAGGAACCGGTTCCGACCACATCACCCACGTAGACTACTGGATGCCCTTTCTCTTTTAGTTTTTCAATTACTTCTAGCGGATTGCCTTCTAGCCCCGGCTTTGGATTCTTAAGCATTGCTAATGCATGCAAAGGGATATCGGGACGAGACCAGGCGTCCTGCGCAGGCGAAAGATCATCGGTATTGGTTTCACCGGGCACCATAAACACGGTTAAAGTTATTTTTTCCTCAAGCGCATCACGATTGGTAAACCATTCGGCGTCTGCCCAACTTTGAATAACTGCGCTAGCATTGATATTGCCCGCTTTGGCCTTATCTGCCACATCGTGAAACGCATCAAACATCAACAAAGTACGTTTTAACTGATCACCCGCTAATTCACCGAGTTCCGAATCATCCAGTAAATCAACTAAAGTCTCTATGTTATAACCGCCCAACATAGTGCCTAATAACTTTACTGCATGTTGTTTATCGATAACCGGAGAACTCGCTTCACCTATAGCGATGGCCGATAAAAATCCCGCTTTAATATAAGCCGCCTGATCAACGCCGGCCGGCACTCGATTAGTGATCAAATCAAGAATAAAGTCCTCTTCTCCAGAACGTGGGCTCTTAAGCAATTCAACCAAATCGGTCATTTGCTCGGCTGAGATGGGTTTGGGGACTATTCCTTGTTCGGCTCTTTCTTGTACATGATGTCGATAGGCTTGTAACACGCTAGAGATCCTCATTATGGATGGTTCGAGGCAAAATTGTTGTTTTGTTGGGCACTTTGAACAGCAAACCTGCTCTTTTTGAACAACGAACAACTTCAGCTCGTAAGTTTATTAAATAGGATAGTTCAGATGGGTGCGATTATACAGTTAATTGAAGAAATAATAAATCCGAGAATACTATCAATTAGTGCTAAATTAAGGACTTAGATTTATATATCATAAAGATGAGTACTTTAGTCCCAACTATAGCTGGCACAGTCACAATATAATGAATAATGGATAAAATTAGCGAGTCTTTTAGCCCTAATATTGATCTGCGCGACACTAACCTGTCGCACCCAAATTAGCGCAAGTTATACTCCGGTCTAGACTTTTACATCAATTGAGCTCTTCCCTTGATTGGCCTTCGTCTCCTCAGCAGGCTCTAAAGTCTTTGAATCTGGTGAATGATGGTAGGCCGAATCCTGTTCATATTTATGCTTGGATTCTTCGGAAAGCTCGACGAGATCCCCCACCTTTTTACTAGGCAGGATTGGCACGGTCGATTTAACATTATGCTTTTTCTTGATCCGGGAGCGGTCGACACTTGGCTTACTGATTTCTCCAATATTCATCTTAAATGACCTTAACGATTCAATTCAACCTGTTGAAAGAAAACATCTTTATATATCTGTTATCGGCAATCAACTGTGCAAAATGAGCAATCAGGATAATAAATTACAAATAGCTGCTATACTTTTTTTAATTGTCAGCGATTCGCACGGTGCCAGTTTAACACTAATCAGTCGTTTTATATTATTGGCATACGGAAGGGATTACTTAAATGAAAGATAAAATTAGCACAATAAACAAAAAAAGAAGTAAAAACACCTACCTGCCTAAACAAGTCTGTCTTCTTCCCATCAGTGAAAGGCCATTTTTTCCACCACAAACACTGCCTATTCTGATGAATCAGGAGGAATGGCAAGATACTATTGAATATATCAGTGAGGAACACAAAAACGTCACTGGCCTGGTATTAGTCAAAAACGCTAAGCCAGAAGATTCTAAACCTGAAGAATTCTTTAAAGTTGGCACCTTAGTCAAAATTCACCATCCGGTGTTTACCTCAGGTAAAGTACAATTTATCGCGGAAGGCGTACAAAGGTTCCGGATCAAAAAGTGGCTCAATAAGGAAGCCCCTTACTTAGTTGAGGTAGAGTATCCAATCGAACCAAAGTATAAAGAATCCGATGAAATCAAAGCTTACGCGATGGCCATTATTAATACCTTGAAGGAGTTAATGCCACTTAATCCTTTGTACAGCGAAGAACTTAAATTCTTTTTAAATCGATTTAATCCGAATGAACCTTCTCAACTGGCTGATTTTGCCGCCAGCGTTACCACTGCCACCCGTCATGATCTACAGGACGTACTTGAAACGGTACACCTTAAAAAACGCATGGAACGCGTATTAGTACTGATCAAAAAAGAACTCGAAGTGGCAGAAATGCAAAAAGATATTCAAGATCAGGTTGAAGAAACATTGACCGAACACCAACGACATTTCTTCCTTAGAGAGCAACTAAAAGCCATTCAGAAGGAATTGGGGATCGCTAAAGACGACAAAACAGCCGATATAGAAAGGTTTCAGAAAAACGTGCGTCATAAATTACTTTCTGAGGTTGCCACAACAAAGTTTAAAGACGAATTAGATAAGCTGTCAGTACTCGAATCCGGTTCCCCTGAATATGCCGTCACCCGCAATTATCTGGATGTTTTCTCACGTTTACCCTGGGGAATCTATAGCAAAGACAATATGAGTCTGCGCTTAGCAAAAAAATCCTTAGACAAAGAACACGCGGCTCTAAGTGATGTTAAGCACCGGATCATTGAATTTATGGCACTCGGAGTGCTCAAAGGCGAAATATCGGGCTCGATCATTTTATTGGTTGGTCCGCCAGGAGTCGGCAAAACTTCTATTGGCCGGTCCATTGCTGCGGCGCTTAAACGTAAATTTTATCGTTTTTCCTTAGGTGGTATGCGGGATGAAGCCGAAATTAAAGGCCATCGAAAAACTTATATTGGTGCGATGCCTGGTAAAATTATTCAAGCCTTTACCGAAACTGGCACTTCAAATCCGGTGATTATGCTGGATGAAATCGATAAAGTCGGCTCCAGTTATCAAGGCGATCCTTCTTCTGCATTGCTGGAAGTATTAGATCCGGAGCAAAACTATCAATTTCTGGATCATTACCTCGATGTGAGGCTCGACTTGTCTAAAGTACTTTTTGTCTGTACCGCCAATCAGTTGGACACCATTCCAAGACCACTGTTAGACCGAATGGAAACCATCAGATTGTCTGGTTATATTGCCGAAGAAAAATTACAAATCGCTAAGAATCATTTATGGCCAAAATTACTGGATAAAGCAGGCATCGCCAAATCAAAGCTTTATTTAGCGGATTCGGCGCTTAAAGCTATTATTGACGGCTACGCCAGAGAAGCAGGCGTCCGCCATTTAGATAAATTACTGGCCAAAATCATCCGAAAGTCTGCCGTTAGCCTGATCAATAATAAGAACAAAAAGGTAC
>CAZOBX010000073.1:13720-21218 GCA_964578045.1 uncultured Kangiella sp.
CCAAATATCTGGGCATGCCCAATTTTACTAAAGAATCGCATTTAAGCGGTATCGGCATCTCAAAAGGACTGGCCTGGACATCACTCGGCGGCGTCACACTTAATATTGAAGCGGCTAAAATTCATGATAGCGCCAGAGGGTTTAAATTAACTGGTCAACTAGGTAATGTGATGAAAGAATCCGCCCAGATCGCCTACAGTTATATTGCTGGTAATTTAGTGAAGTATGGCGCAAAGGAAGATTGCCTGGATAAATCGAGTATTCACTTGCATGTACCAGAAGGCGCAACACCAAAAGATGGACCAAGTGCAGGAATTACCATGGCAAGCGCACTGCTTTCTTTAGTTCTAAAGAAAAAAATCAAAACCAAATATGCCATGACCGGTGAAATGACACTAACCGGAGCAGTACTAGCGGTTGGCGGTATTCGAGAAAAAGTGATTGCGGCAAAACGTGAAGGTATCAATAATCTACTATTGCCTGAATCGGTTACGGCAACTTATGAAAAACTGCCAGCCCATGTGACCAAGGGCCTTAAAGTACAATTTGTAAGTCATTTTGATCAGGTTAAAAAGATTTTGTTTGGATAGTTGGCGCTTGTTTTCGGTAGGAGCGCACCGATATATTGAAACTCTCACGCCACTTGAGGGGGCAAGCATTACAACAAAAAGACTAAGCATTTAGCCGAGATCTGTATTACTGGAATTTTTGTCTTAACCCAAACACAGTTTCGCGCCGAAACGGAAAACTCGCCTCATGTTTCGCTTAAGCTACCTTTTTATCTGAAAGAGAATTATCTAACTATTTCAAAGCCCCAAAAATACTATCTCTGATGTCTTCCAGACTGCCAACGCCTGCTACTTTGACATAAGACGGCGCTTTATCTTCATTTGAATTAGCCCAACCCGAATAATATTCAACCAGAGGTTTAGTTTGCGAATGATATACACCTAATCGTTGCTTGACCGTTTCTTCTTTATCATCGTCACGCTGAACCAAATCTTCACCGGTTTGATCATCCTTGCCTTCAACCTTTGGTGGATTGTATTGAATATGATAAGTGCGGCCCGATGCCATATGCATTCGTCTGCCGGCCATACGTTGCACAATTTCACTGTCATCCACATCAATTTCAACCACAAAATCAACATCGATATTATTCTCTTTCATCGCATCAGCTTGTGGGATTGTTCTGGGAAAACCATCTAACAAATAACCCTTTGCACAATCCGATTGAGCGACCCGCTCTTTGACCAATCCAATAATAATCTCGTCAGACACTAACTCACCGGCGTCCATCACCTTTTTTGCTTCTAGACCTAGTGTCGTACCAGCTTTTACCGCAGCCCGCAGCATATCGCCTGTTGAGATTTGTGGAATGTCATACTTACTTGTCAAGAATTGAGCTTGTGTGCCTTTGCCAGCGCCTGGTGCGCCTAAAAGGATAATTCGCATGAATGTTCTCCGATTTTACTTTTTATTCGTTTCGGCTAATTTTAGTCTATTACCCCAATGATAGATAGATTATAACGGCAGTAAAACCTAAATGTTTTTCCTTTGTTTTTAACTCCCGCCCTTTCGATGAGGAGAAAAGTTAAACCTTCCTAAGGGTGGGTAATTACAATTAAGGTCGCCGCTCGCTTGATGACACAATCCACTGCTTTCTGCAAGTTTTCCGGATCGAGCGCGGCAAAATTTTCGTCGAGGATGATCAGCTTGGCGCCTTGCAACAGTGCACGGGCGATATACAGACGACTCTTTTCTCCGTGCGAGAGTTGCCAGCCGGTTTCACCAATCATCTGCATAATTCCGGCCGGCATTTTCTCCAACAAGGGATCAAGACCCAGTTCTGAACAGATGACAAGGGCCTCATTTATCCTTTCAGCGGTTGGTGGCCACTGGCCGCCCATCAACAGGATAAAAATCTCGGCAGCAAGCTGGCCGAGTTTTAAAACAATCCTAGCTGTCGAGCTAAGTTTTTCTTACTATCGATTAAATTTTTTATAGATACTTTTCCACTTTCCAAAGGTCGCGGGCATGTCACGCCATGGGCAACCGACTCTGATCGTGTAAAGCATTCTTTCTATCATTATTCTAAGGTTGGGCTTGTTATGAATGTCTAACTGGAGCAAAATATGAACCAGTTTCGTCCAGTACTCATCACTGAGTAGGGTTCGAAACATTGCCAACTCGGATTATTTCATGTGTTAGAACTTCAATTTTACGAGTTTGCACCTTAAATTTAAAATTTATTCAAAGTATCAACAGACCCTACTGTTTTAAAATTTTTTTAACTTTTTACATGAGGAAATAAATATGTCGAAAAATGCAAATATCGTAGTTGATTTTGATGGTATCGTAGCAAATCTCATTCCTGCTTCTGGTACAAACAATTACACGGGCTGCGATGCCTACGTCACTTATGATGGTTCAATGGTCAGCGATACAACTTTTACTTTAACAAAAAACAAGAATTATACTTTTACTCTAGCAGCACAAGAAGGCAACGCATGCGTAGCAACCGAGTTTCCAGTGTTTCAAGACTCAGATTTAGAGCTTTCTAAGAAATCTGATCTGGTACTTAATTGTAAAGCTGACAAAGAAGACACGGCAGGCAAAAACGTTACTTTTGGGGCGTACTTCGATAACGCCTCTCATAATGCTTGTACGGCCAGCTGGGATCCTAAAATAATCGTCAGGCAATAGACTATATTTCACAAATAAACTAAGTTCCCTGCGGTGATTCGCAGGGTCAAAAATAAAACATAACAAAAATGCTCGCCAAACAAACAGCCCTTACCATTTACAAAATCGAATACTCTACAAATACCAATCCCGTCACTTTCAGTAATTTTTCTTCTTGGTTATTCATTCAGGGATGTTTCAGTTGCTCAACCATTGCAATAAAACGCTGATCTTGGGCTAATTCAGCTAAAAAAGGTTCATTAGTTATTTCATCCAAAGAGTAATTTCCCTCTAATGCTAATTGTATTTCAGTAAGAGCTTTAGTTCTTTCGCTCAGCAATTCATATACAAAAGCTCTTTCATAATGTTGATCAGGTAATTGGGCTGATGGTAAATTCTTCAGTATTGATCGGCTTTTATTTAACTCACCATTTTTTGCCAAAATTAACGCCAAAAAAGCAGAAAGATCATAATCACTTTTCAAAGCCAATGTGTCTTCTAACAACGCAATCGCTTTAGCATAAGGAGCTCCATGTTTACCGCTCCCCTGCTGATGCCAGTAAAGCGCATCTCCCAGGTTTGCCCATAAAAGGTAATTTGATGGTTGCAATCTTACTGCATGGTTAAATGCTTCTACAGCTTCATTATAATTTTGTTCATAAAACTCTATTGTGCCAATATTGGAATAAATCTGGGCATCAGGAGCCTTCCCTATTGCTTGTTTTAATATTTCCATGGCCTCATCGTTTTTTTCCTGCATATACAGTGTCCCTGACAAATTGAGGTATCCCATGGGATTTTGTGGTGTTAATGTAACTAACTTGCGATAATAAAACTCTGCTTTACGGTAATTACCTATACGCCAATAGTAATAACCGAGAAATCTGTGTCCCCACCAGTTATTAGGATCTGTTTTAAGCGCTTCAAGATATAATTTTTCAGCACTCTGAAAATGAGCCAGTTTTAGCTCAGTATGAGCCAGACCAATTAACGCGTTATAATTTTGTGGGAATTTAGTCAAGACACTTTTGAATTGCTCAGTAGCGTCGCTGTAATTTCCCATCAACAACGATAGCTGTCCCAATGTATTATGGCTAACAAGGGATTCAGGCGATATTGAAAATCCCGCGTTCGCATATTTCTTGGCCTGTTGTAGGTCCTCGACTACTGTTGACTCCCTATGTTTTTCTATATAAGCCTCACTCAAGGCAAAATATGCCTGATACAGGGTCTTATCAATTAAAATACTCTGCTCGAATTCGTCGATGGCGCTTTGCACATTTTTTGAACCACCGTGCCTGTAGAGAAAACCCAATCCATTCAGATAGTGTTTGTAAGCGGCTCCAATGGGGGGCGTCCTATTTTCGGCAACCGCTTTAGTTAAATCGACATTCCAGCCTAACAGGCCGATGATTTGGTCTAAAATACGGGATTGCTCGCTAAACAACTGACCCTCATCGATGAGTAATGTTTTTCGCTTTAACACTCGAACCTGTTTAGTATCAACAATAGAGATAGTTAAACGATGTTGACTGCCAAGATTTTCCAAGCTGCCGCTGATAGCAAAACCTACCCCAAACAGCTTGTGGATCTTTTCCGCACTGATATCATCGATTTTGTTTACTTCAGAATAGGGAACTACCCAAAGATCTCGTCTACTTTCACTGATTGAAATTAAATCGTTATTAATGGCAGAGGAAAGACCGGCACTAAATACCTTTAACATTGGATCGCCACTAATATTTTCAAACGGGAGAACGGCAACTTTAGTAACCTCTGATAATTGCCGCTCAATCAACTCCTGAGTCGAAGGGGGAAATACAATCTCTCTAACACTCCAACCCAAAACCAGCATTAGCGGCGCAACAATCGCCAATTTGCTGATCCAATGGCGACGCTGCCACCAGTTTTTTCGTTCACTCATTTGCTGGTAAATAGTGTGAAGCTCCGTTGCCAGCTGTGCCGATGTTTGCCAGCGCTCGTTTTTATTAACCGCCAGCATTTTATCGATCAACGCAACAATAGGCTGCGCCAATTCAGGCAGATGTTGCTTGAGTGGGATGTAGTTACCGCTGGTAATTGCCTTTATTAGTTGTTCGGCATTTCTTCCCTTAAATGGCTGCTGCCCGGCGAGCATCTGATACAAAACAGTGCCAAAAGAAAAAATATCGGCGCGCTGGTCGAGTGGCAGACCCTGCGCTTGTTCCGGTGCCATATAGTATGGAGTACCGGTGATCCCGCTCAGGCGAGTGAGATCCGAATGGTCCCCGGTTTCCAAGGTATCAGCTGAACCGCTGGCCTTTTCGCCCTGTTGACGCAAAAGACCGGCGATACCAAAGTCGAGAATTTTTATCCGTCCGCCCTTGGTCAACATAATGTTTTGCGGTTTGATGTCTCGATGAATAATGCCGTTTCGATGAGCGCAACTGATACCGTCAGCAATTTGGCAGGCATATTCCAGGGCTTTTTCAACGGGTAATCCCCTGGCCGGAATCAACCGATCCAGAGGCTGACCATCAACCCATTCCATCACAATAAAATTGCTGTCCTGACCACGGGCAATATCGTAGATAGTCACTATATTCGGATGGTTCAGCTTGCAAGCCATACGCGCTTCGTCGAGCAATTGTTGACCGCCGTTTTGCGCTGTATCTGCTTGGGTGCGAAACATTTTTAACGCGACAAATCGTTCCAGTTTAAGATCTTTGGCACGATAAACCGCCCCCATTCCACCCTGACCAAGAATTTCGCTAATCTTAAACTGGGCTAGATGATCATTCTGCTCGTAAGCACTGCCATCAGACTGTTCAATAGTCGCTGCATGGTCGGCCGTAGGCGCAATGGTGACTATAGAATCAGCGCCTGGCGCTATTGTGATATTCACGCCGACTTCTGCCAGCGCCCAATCACATAAGCTACAGCAAATCGCATCCGATAAATTTTGATGCCGACACTGTGGACATAGATGCTTTTCAGTTTGATTCATTTAGGACTAATCGCCTTATTTCCATTAGAGCTGACAAAGGGTTATTTTTCTGAGCAAACCACTCGATTGCGCCCGGCACCTTTTGCTTGATAGAGAGCTTTGTCTGCGTCCTCTAATAATCTGCTAATCTGGTTACCATAACTTTCCTGGTAGCTGGCCACTCCAATACTGACAGTGATCGCAATAAGCTCGCCCTCTTTTTCTATTTGTTGTTGCTCTGTCGATAAACGAAGGCGTTCAGCAAAAATATTGGCTCCTTGCACCTCAGTTTCTCCCAAAATAACAATAAATTCCTCACCGCCAATGCGGCCAGCTATATCGCTGTCCCGGAGTTGCTCTTTAAGGATACCGGCAAATATCTGTAACACCCGGTCACCCCCACTATGACCATAGGTATCATTAACCCGTTTAAAATGATCCAGGTCTAAAACTAAGATACTAAAGGGGCGATGATAGCGTTGGGCACGCAGGATTTCCTGCTCTAACCTTTCATCAACATATTTACGGGTATAGAGTTGTGTCAGATCATCGGTAATCGCCCTTTTATACAGCTGTGCATTGTGTAGAGCGATAGAAGTATGGGCGGCAAAAGTTTCCAAAAATGGGATCTGGCTTGGATCAAAACAGTGGGAAAGGTTGAGGTTATCTACATAGACGACGCCAACCACTTTTTCATCTTGCTGCAGCGGAATAATTGCAACGCTGCGGATCCCGGATGCCTGTATGCTTTGTACTTCGGCCAGTGATTGGTTCAACTGGACATCGCCAATAATTAAGACTTTATTTTGTTGATAACAGCGTTCAACCAGTGTTTGGCTAAAACTTAGCGGCGATGGATTACTGGTGGTCCAGGCAGGCTGGTTAAAATTACGCGCGGCCACCGGCTCAAAACGCTGTGAATCTGCATCAAAAAGCACCACAAAACCACGATCAGCGATTAGCACTTTGCTAATCAGATCAAGCGCGTTTTTTGATAGTTCGGTAATTGTCAGGCTACGATTAAGCAAATGACTGATGGAATGCAGAATACGTTGCTCTTTAAGCCGTTCTTCCTGTCTTGCATTAAGTTTAAACAGATCTTTGTCAATTGCTTCAATTAATTGCTCGGTTGACGCTTGCTGCCCACAATGTTCCAACAGGTGGCGCCGCAACTTTCCCCTGAGAGTATTTATCTCAGTTGATAGCTCCATATTCTCTGGTTTCGTCCTTGAACGAAAACAGGTTTGCAGTAAATCCTGATCCTCTTGTTGGCGGCGTAGTTCATACCACAAACTCAGATTACCAAGGCGGATTTCAGTATCTGCATAAATAACCTGGCACTCATTGGCATTTAATCGCACATTATCAAGCCAGGTTCCAAAACTAGAGTTAAGATCTTCGATAACCAGATGCTCATCCTGCCAGGTTAACTGCACATGTTGGCGTGATACACTAGAATTCCTCACCACAATGTCTGCATGAGGCGATCGGCCAATCAATGTTGCTTCCTTCGACGGAAGCAAATTTTCAGTGTGTAGTTGGTTGTCTTCATCCACCCAGGACAAATAATAATTGATATCTTTTGACATAAGTTTCATACAGCTTTTGTTATTGTTTTAATCCTTGTGACTATTATGCACATATACCTCTACAGTAAGGGCTAGCCCAAAAATTCCTTGCCTCAAATATGGCCTTTTCTAGCCTTGCTGAATCATGCATCTTGAGGTGGAACGGGTATATAATCAACGATCTTAATCCGATTGTAACCGTAACTAACCGATAAACCTAGACTATTTCCAGATCACCCTGGTCAAACCACGAAAACATGTATTTACGTTAACGTAAAGG
>CAZOBX010000073.1:21228-22888 GCA_964578045.1 uncultured Kangiella sp.
AATGAAAAAAACCGACAAACTTATTCCATAAGTGAACTATCAAAAGAGTTTGATATAACTCCGCGTTCGATCCGCCACTATGAGCAGGAGCAGCTTATATCTCCCAAACGGGCGGGCTCACAACGAATTTACACTAAAGGGGACCGTGTCAGGCTACAGTTGATATTGAGAGGTAAAAGAATCGGATTTTCACTGGCTGAAATCCGAGAAATAATTACCATGTACGACTCCCCTAGCGGCGAACAAAAACAAACCGAGTTGCTGCTAGACAAAATTGAACAACGACGCAAGGCACTGAATCAACAGCAAAAAGACATAGAAACCATGTTGGTAGAACTCAGCCAACTGGAAAATCGATTAATCACGTAAAGAGGCAGTTATGACTAGAGGTTTAAATTTCAACCTTGGCGAAACCACGGATATGATCCGCGATACAGTGAGAGCATTTGCAGCAAAAGAGATCGCTCCAATTGCCGAGCAAGTTGATAGAGATAATGAATTCCCGAATCACCTTTGGAAAAAATTTGGTGATATGGGACTGTTAGGCATGACCGTTGAAGAACAATATGGCGGCTCAGGACTGGGCTATCTTGAACATGTGGTTGCCATGGAAGAAATCAGCCGCGCCTCTGCTAGTATCGGCCTAAGTTATGGCGCTCACTCTAATTTGTGTCTTAACCAGATGAGAAAAAACGGCACTGAAGAGCAAAAAAAACAATATTTGCCAAAACTTTGCAGCGGCGAACATATAGGCGCATTAGCCATGAGCGAAGTCGGGTCGGGTTCCGATGTGGTCAGTATGTCTTTAAAGGCCGAAGATGAAGGTGATCACTATTTGCTGAATGGCAACAAGATGTGGATCACTAACGGACCCGATGCCAATGTATTAATTGTTTACGCCAAAACCGATAAAGAAGCAGGCTCAAGAGGTATCACGGCTTTTATCATCGAAAAAGAATTTGCAGGGTTTTCTACCGCACAAAAACTTGACAAGCTAGGCATGCGCGGCTCAAACACCTGTGAACTGGTTTTTGTAGATTGCAAAGTCCCCAAAGAAAATATATTAGGCGGTTTGAATTGTGGTGTGGCGGTATTGATGAGTGGTTTGGACTACGAACGAGTTGTATTATCGGGCGGTTCTACCGGAATCATGCAGGCGTGTATGGATATTGTTTTACCCTACATTCATGAGCGCAAGCAGTTTGGCAAAGCGATCGGCGAATTTCAACTGATGCAAGGCAAATTGGCGGATATGTATACCACTATGAATGCCACAAAATCTTATGTTTATAACGTTGCCCAAGCGTGTGATCGAGGCGAAACCACCCGTAAAGACGCGGCAGGCGTTATACTTTATGCGGCAGAAAAAGCCACCCAAATGGCACTTGAAGCCATCCAGTGTTTAGGCGGTAACGGCTATATCAACGAATTTGCAGCAGGCCGTTTGTTGCGAGACGCCAAACTCTATGAGATTGGCGCAGGAACCTCCGAAATCAGACGGATGCTTATTGGGCGTGAATTATTTAATGAGACCGCTTAAAGGGCTCTATACCCGCGCTACCTCAAAATGCAGATTCCAGCAAGGCTATAAGCTACCATATTTGGGGCATGGAATTTTAGGGTTAGTCATTCTAACTCAAAATTTCATAACGATGAAGAT
>CAZOBX010000074.1:0-22731 GCA_964578045.1 uncultured Kangiella sp.
AACTTGAGTACCATACTGGTTACCGAAAAGTAAATTTCGGTATGAATCGATCATCAAACAATTGATGTTTGAGTTATTTTCAGGTTTAGCAAGTTGCTATATTTGTCGTAATTTAAACGCAACGACTTCTGCTGCGACAATTCGAATGCTCTTCTCAAATATTTTTAATAATTCATCATCGAAAAACTTTTCAAAACAAAAATATCGCACTATAAATTTAGGTATCGGCAAAGATAAAATAAACTCAAATACCAGATTAACAGCCCTAATTTTGGAAATGGACTAGTAAAAAAAGAAGCGAGCAATAAAAACGGTTCTGTTGGTAATTGAGTTTTCACTTGTTCAACCAGTTCGGAATAAGTTTGTTTTAGGGTTGCAGAATAGGAAATAACCTCTGGTTCATAAAAATCGGGTAAAACCTTCAGCAAAGGTTTAAACAACAAACCAGTACCATCCAGGCCACGAAGAAGAATCAACTTCATATTAAATTCATTATTCCTTTTCTAATTAATTTATTGGTAATAAAAACTCAGAGGAAAAAGGTCCTCGTATCTTTCTTATTGATAGAACAATAATTCTATAAATTCGTTTTTTAAATTGTTTCAAGATTTTTCAATCAATCTTTATCTAAATAATTCGTGTTATAGTTTTTGAGTTTTATACCCGCCTGTTTTAGCAATATAACAATTTGGGGAAAGATTATGATCAAATTTCATATTAACGGCCAAGCCGTCAGCTTTGAAGGAATGACCGATACACCTCTATTGTGGGTGATCCGAGACCATATCAAACTCACCGGCACAAAATTTGGCTGTGGCATCGGCCAATGCGGCGCTTGCACTGTGCATATAGATGGCATCGCACAACGCAGTTGTATCATCCGGATTGACTCACTTTCAGGTAAAAACATCACCACCATTGAAGGGTTATCTGAAAATGGAGACCATCCGGTGCAACAGGCCTGGCAGGAAAATGACGTACCTCAATGCGGTTATTGTCAGGCAGGTCAGATTATGGCCGCTGCCGAATTTATTAAAAAATATCCCAAACCAACCGACCAAGATATTAACGAGAATATTACCAATCTTTGCCGTTGCGGTACTTATGTAAGAATTCGCAAAGCCATTCACCGTGCTGCTGAAATACAGTACAAGGAGGCTTAAGATGACCACATTAACCTTAACAAGAC
Source organism: uncultured Kangiella sp. (assembly GCA_964578045.1). GTDB lineage: Bacteria > Pseudomonadota > Gammaproteobacteria > Enterobacterales > Kangiellaceae. The sequence continues at coordinate 1,190 of CAZOBX010000074.1, forward strand.
GTCAATTGTTGATCAGTGGATTAAGTGTCAGTGGAGGTTTGGTTTTCGGTCTATCGACATCAGCATTTGCCAGCGGTGCCGACGACAAAAAAACCTCTACTAATCAACTGGGCTTTTTTATCGAAATTCACCCAGACAACCGTATTACCATTGGCTCCAATCAGCCGGAAATCGGACAAGGGGTAAAAACCGCTTTACCGATGTTGATCGCCGAAGAGTTAGAAGCTGATTGGAAACGGGTTTCGGTGATACAGATGCCACTTGGCATCATTAAAACCGCCGATGGATATACCTGGAAATACGGCGGCCAAGGCGTCGGAGGAAGTACCGGTTTAACTGGAAATTATGATTTTATGCGTGAGACTGGCGCGAAGATTCGCCAAGTCTTACAACTGGCGGCAGCAAAAGTCTGGAAAACCAAACCAGATCAGTGCGTTTGCAAACTGAGTAAAGTCACCCATAAAAAGACAGGAAATACCTTGTCCTATGCAGAGTTAGTGGCGGTTGCCGCAACCATTGAAATCCCCTCGCAAGCGCCAACTTTAAAAGCCGTGTCAGAATTTAACATTGTCGGTCATAAAACAGGCACGGTTGATATCAAAGATATCATCATGGGTAAAAGCAAATACGGTATCGATACTATCCAACCGGAAATGAAAATCGCAGTGATCGCCCGTTCGCCCTATTTAGATGGCAAAGTAAAATCTTTCGATGATAGCAAAACCCGTAAAGTGCCCGGTGTCATCGATGTTATCAGGATCAAAGGACCTGATCTGGATAAGCCTTATCATATATTAGCCGATGGAATAGCGATCATTGCCGATTCTACCTGGGCGGCGATAAAAGCCCGAGACCTGCTTAAAGTAGAATGGCACAAAGGTCCACATGCAAAAGAAAGTACCGATTCCTTTGATAAGCAATGCATAAAATTACTACAGGGCAAAGGACAGATCGTTCGCAATGATGGCGACTATGCATCGGCTATCAAACAAGCCGATAAAGTAATTACCGAGAACTATCAAATACCTTTTGTTTCCCACGCGCCACTAGAACCTCAAAATTGTTTCGCCCATGTGGAAAAAAATCGCTGTCATATTATTGTTCCAACCCAAATGCCATCAGGTGTCTCTCGAGCCGTATCAGCAAGAACGGGCATTGCACGAGAAAATATTGTGGTCGAAATGACCCGCGTTGGAGGCGCTTTTGGTCGTCGATTAACCGTCGATTATGCCTCTGAAGCAGCCATGATTTCGCAACAATCGGGACTACCAATAAAGTTACTCTGGACCCGGGAAGATGATCTACAACATGATTTTTATCGCCCCTCCGGACACCATCAAATGACCGCCGGATTAGACAAATCCGGTAAAGTCATTGCCTGGAGTCAAAGACTCGCCAGTGCCAGCAAATATTATCGAAGGCCCAATGTGCCGGAAACCGACTATTGGAAACCCGAGCTATACAGTGATGATTTTCCGGCAGGATTTGTCGCCAATCTGCAAAGAGAATATTTTTCAGTTAAATCAGGCATGCCTAGGGGTTCATGGCGAGCCCCGGCACATACCGCTAATGCTTTTGTACTGCAGAGCTTCATTGATGAAATCGCCCATCAAACGGGTCAGGATCCACTTCAATTCCAGCTGAAAATGTTAGGAGATGCACGGGAAATGGACTATGCCAATCATGGCGGGCCAAAATTTAATCCAGGCAGACTCACTCGATTATTAAAGTTTGTCGCCAAAGAAATCGATTATAGCCGTAAGATGCCACATGGAAGCGGGATTGGTATTGCCTGTCACTTTACCTTTGGCGGTTATGCGGCGCATGCTATCGAAGTTAAGGTGGATAAAAAAGGCACGCTTGTGATCGAGCGGATTGTCGGCGCGATTGACTGTGGCCTGGTGGTCAACCCAAATGCGGTGATGGCGCAATTGCAAGGTGGAACCGTCGATGGGTTAAGTACGGCGTTAAATTTACAAATCACGGTCAAAGATGGCCAAGTTGAGCAAAGTAATTTTAATAATTATCCGCTAGCAAAAATCGCCCAAATTCCTGCAAAATTTGAAATGCATATTTTGCCATTTGATGACACACCAACGGGAGTCGGTGAAATGGGAATACCTCCGGTTGCACCCGCGTTGACCAATGCCATTTTTGCGGCAACAGGAAAGCGTATCAGGCGTTTACCAATCGCCGATCAACTCGTCATATGATGCTGACCGCACGTTTGATGATTATTTAGTCCGATAGCGCCAGCGTTGATCTGCGCGAAAATCCGCAAAATTAATCATTTGCAACAGTTTACTGCTTCACATACCTTGCTTTCCGATGTATATTGATATACATTATCTTCATGCAAAATGACGACCTAAATCTCCAACTTGAAAAGTGGCAATTGCAGCTGCGCAAAGGCGTACTGCTTTATATGGTTTTATCCTTATTAAATAAAGGTGAACTTTATGGCTACGCACTGATTTCATCGCTTTCAAAAAAGATGGCAGCCGATATGGCGGAAGGCACTATTTATCCCTTATTAAACCGCATGGTGAGAAACCAGGCAATTAATTTTGAATGGCGAATTATGGAGTCTGGTCCTGCTAGAAAATACTACCAGATCACTGAGCAAGGTCAGCGATTACTGAGCAAAATGCACCAACACTGGCAACATATCGATTCGAGTTTGCAGGGGTTGAAAGATGACTAATATTGATAATCCAACATTTACGGATGAGCAAGCACAACAGATTTGGTTAGACTACCTTCAGCAAGTCGAAGACTTATGTGGTTTGTTAAATCACAGACAAAAATCTGATATTCAGATGGAGTTGAAAGCGCACCTGTTGGAAAGCTATATACAATTAAATACCGGTGATGAAGTCAGCAGTATTCAATCTGCGATCGACCGACTAGGGCAACCTGCTGAATTTATCCCTCTTTGGGTCGAAGAACGTCTACTGGAAGGCAGCCTGCCCGGAGCGAGTACTAAAAACCTTTTCAAGTTATTCAAAATTAATGCGGCGAAAGGTATTAAGGAGTTTGTTTTTTCGATGCTGGTCGGTTTCGGATATTTGTTTTCATTTTACTTTTTTATTATGGCGGTAATGAAGGTCTTTTTTCCGGACAACATCGGCGTCTATCTTTCGTCATCCAATATCCCTTTTATCGGTTACCTGGATGCTGACGGATTTACCGAACTGCTTGGTTACTGGTTTATCCCGGTAGGGCTGTTCATCGGGATATCCTTGCAATTATTTCTCAATCGACTTTTGACTCGAAGAATGAAAAAGAAACGCTAAAACAAACCGAAGTTTTTCACAACTTCGAACCATCAAGCCCTTTGGTTCACACTAATCGGCTTTATTTTTAACTACAAGCATCGTTAACCGATGTATATTGCAAACGTGAGGTTGTTATGACGAAGCTAACAATTAATCCAAAAGCTGTCGGGCGGAAAATTGGGTTGTTTTTTAAATGGTTGTTAATCAGCCTGGTGATATTGCTGCTGAGTGCATTCGCCATAGAAAGCTATTTAAAATATCAAGATCGGCAACAATTTCCTGCACCGGGAAATTACTATCAAGTCAACAATCATAAAATGCATATCTGGTGTGAAGGCGTGGGAGAACCGACCATCATTTTGGATTCTGGCGCAAGCATGTTTTCCAGTGGCTGGCGTTGGGTTATGCCAGAGCTTGCTCAGCACACTCGGGTATGTGCATTTGACCGCTCAGGATTAGGCTGGAGTGAGAAAGCGCCTGAACCTTACGATGGCGTCACTGCTGCCATTGAGCTTCATCAATTATTGCAACAGGCAAAAATAAAAACACCGTTTATCTACGTTGGCCATTCCCTTGGCGCTAATCTGGGACGTATTTATTACCATCAATACCCGTCTGATCTAAAAGCGTTAGTCATGCTTGAACCGGCCGATCCTACAATTTTTTTACAAGAAATGGGCGAAGATAAAGGAAAGACGATTGTGCGCGGTCAACCAATCCTTGACTGCGGCATGCGCTGCGTGATGGCGAGTTTTATGTCGAGTATTGGCGTCGTGCGAATCGCCTTCAATCAAATTGAAATGATTAATGACCCACTTTTTCATTCCCAATCGCTAGCCGAATATAAAGCGAGAATGAATCGCCCGCAAAGCCTGACATTCCTCGCTCAAAGAGGAAGATATATTATCGAAATAATATTTCAAACTGCTGATAACAAGAGTTTCGACGACTTACCGGTAGCCATGATCCACTCGGAAAACGCAGGCGAATTATTAGGTGATCATCAAAATCAGAGAGAAATGATAGAGGATCGGGAAAATGTTTTGATCGCCTATCAAAAGACCCTGAATTTATCCAGTCAGTCTCTGGGGTTTACTAAGATAGCCAATGCCAATCACTTGTCGATGGTCATGTACCAAGAACCCGCCAAACAGGTCAGTCACCGAATTATTCAAATATTACAGAGCCTTAAATCACCAGCCACAAACAACAGCGGAGATTAATCATGAGACACACTAAATTACTATTTATTCTGACCAGCCTATTTTTGTTATTCAGTTGTAATAAATCGACCACGGGCAGAGACATTTTTCAGTATCAAGGAACAGGTGAGGTGATTGAGTACCATGCCAATGGCAAAGTAAAATCGAAATCAGTTTTTGTCCAAGGCCAACTCACTTCCACGGTGACTTTTTTTACCAGCGGAACGAAAGACTGTGAACAAACATTTCGCGACCATCAATTACATTCCGAAACTTGCTACTTTACCAGTGGTGACGTAAAAAGAACGATTGCACCCAGCGGAGCAAACGAGGAGTAAAAATAATGACGATTAAAACTCTTTTTATTAGCCTTCTATTACTGGCGGGATCGCAGTTACTGAACGCGACGGGAAAAAAAAGCAATCACAGCAAAGAGTAAATATTCTTTAGCTAAAACTTGGATTTAGATTGGATATTATCGACCCCCAGCCACATCGATAAATGACCCGGTCACATAGGAAGCATCTTCCGAAAGTAGCCAGAGAATGACCGATGCGACTTCGGCCGCTTCGCCGCCTCTTTGCATTGGGATATTACCTTTTATCCGCTCAACTCGGTCCGGCTCGCCGCCATCGGCGTGCATCTGGGTTTTGATAAAGCCAGGTCTTACACCATTGACTCGAATCCCTTCGGCGGCGACTTCGACACTTAATCCTTTGGTCAGCGTGTCAATCGCCCCTTTTGAAGCGGCATAATCGATATATTCCCCTGGCGAACCGGTTCGAGCTGCAACCGATGAGATATTAACAATTGCACCGCCGAAGCCTTTTTGTTCAGTGGACATTCGTTTGATGGCTTCTCGGCAACATAAAAAATAACCGGTAACATTAGCGGTTAAAATCCTATTGATTCTTTCTGCATTGATATTGATTAATTTGCTTTGTGGCAATAATATTCCTGCGTTATTGACCAATGCGGTGATAGGACCTAATTGTTGATCCATTTGATTAAAAAGATTCAGCACATCCGCTTCTTGCGAAACATCCGCCTGGATAGAAATACACTGAGTACCAAATTCTTTTGCCTGTTGTAAGACCTCGCTAGCGGCTTTGCAATTGTCCTTATAATTGATACACAGGTCAAAACCCTGTTTGGCTAACAAAATGGCTGTGGCTGCGCCTATCCCTCGGCTTGAACCTGTGACTAATGCAATTTTGTTCATACTTGTCTCAATAATTAATCTCAATTCGGGATAAGCACAACCATCCAGCACAACTATTTTAGCGGCTCTCTGCGTTGAGTTTGCTACCAATAGCCAGCTATTACTACGCAAACTCGTCTTGATATCCACTAAAATAGTTGCACTGGCCTAAATTTAACTGGTTAATTTAAAACTAATCCTCATTGTTCTAGTGTAACTTACTAAAACTTAGCCTTTTCTGGCCATTCTTATCCCGAATTGAGGTTAATTAGTCGTTGATAGAAAAAATAGTCTATATTTAAACAGGATAATCACTCTGAACGGAGAAAATTGTGGATACTAGCGATCACCACCATATGCGAAGTTTATTCGAGCAACTTGGTTTATCCTCAGGATCTGAGCAAATCAATCAGTTTATTCATGACCATAACTTAGTTCCCGGCGAACGCATTCAAGATGCCAAATTTTGGACTCCAGCACAAGCTTCTTTTCTACAGGAAGCGATTGGCGATGATTCCGATTGGTCTGAACTAGTGGATCATTTGGACGTCACTTTGCGCTCTTAGATATTACTTGCAACTGTACCCGAACAGTTACCAGGGAAGCTCATCGCCCTGATAGTCATAAAATGCACCACTTTTTAGATCGTTTTTCTGGCATAACAGCTTAAATATCGCAGTGGCTGAATGTTTTGCACTAATTTCAGCATCTGCCCCGCCCATATCCGTTTTAACCCATCCAGGATGGATGGCGATAGCTTTGACACCTCTATCCTTTAAATCGATTGATAAACTCTTGATCACCGAGTTCAGTGCCGCTTTGGAGCTGCGATAGAGATAGGCATTGCCATACTCATTATTTTGCATCGAGCCCATTTCGCTACTGATCGCGGCCACTATTTTAAACTGACTTCGGCAGATAGGTTCGATCAGCGCCTCAGTTAATTTAAGCGGTGCGATACTATTCACCCGAAAAACCTCAAGCCAGGGTTCAACCGGGGTGTCGCCAAAACGCAGTCCACTGGGACCGTAAATACCGGCTACATGTAACAAAATGTCGATGACTTCATTTTCACAAGATTTGGCCAGCAAATCGACCTGGGTTTGCTCGGTCACATCCAGTTGGCGGAGCACTAGTTGTTCTCTATTTTGCATCTGCAGGAAAGGCTCTGAATCAAGTTGACGACAACAACCAATGACTCGCCAACCATGGCCAAGAAATACATCGACCAAGGCGTTGCCAATGCCTCGATTAGCTCCGGTGATCAAGACGCTAGGCATAATATCAAAGACTCCCTTGTAAATGATTGCAATCATTTTGAATAACCATCAAAAGGAAGTCAAAACAATTTTTTGAGCAGACTAGCAGCCACAATTTACTGAATGGCCATTTGGCTAGTATTGCTCAATGGTAATCAACCGGTAAGCTTAAGATTAACTTGAACGCTTATGCTAATAACCGTGCTACCTCTAATTGCAGGTTTCACAGGTATAGCGCTGTGCGAGGAATAGCCTTGGTTAATAGTCGAAACGCTTTCACAAAACAGATAAATTAGCATCAAAAATTAACCTTCTTAAGTTCAGCGCAATCAACTAGTCTTAAATGGAGATAATCATGAAATCTTATTCATTTAAAATATTTCACGCGGCCTTTGCCGCAATTTTGCTTTTCACTGGCCCTATGATATTCGCTTCTGCAGGCCATAATGATGTCATTCCCTTCGAAGAAGCGAATCTTTTTTTCGAATTAAATAATACCGATGGCGATCTAGGGATTCACGGTAAAATCGATGGTGACGAATGGAAACGTCTAAAAATTAAAGATCCTGATAAACACACGATGCTCAAAATACAAGTAACCGGTCGCCTCAAGCGTCAAGGGCTGACAGAGATATTTTTTGAAAGCGCAGAGCCGACTTTTGACGAGTTAGATCCGATGGAGTTTTTTGCTCGATTTCCACAGGGTATCTATCAAATTGAAGGGGTCACTTTAGACGGAGAAAAAAGAAAAAGTGAAGTCTATTTATCTCATGTTTTGCCGGCCGCCCCTGACGGTGTTACCGTTTCAGGCATATTTGCCGCAGACGACTGCGACGCAATATTACCCCTGGTGAGCCCTCCCGTCGTTATCCGCTGGGACGACGTGACCAGTAATCATCCAAGCTTAGGTATCAGCGGTGATATTGAAGTTGACTACTATGAGGTGGTGGTTGAACAGGAAGATGAAGAATTCATCATGAGCACTATACTTCCAGCGGATGTCACTCAAATTACCATCCCGGACGACTTTATAGCACTTGGCGATGAATTCAAATTTGAAATTCTGGTTAGAGCGACCAATGGTAATAAGACAGCCTTAGAAAGTTGTTTTGAAGTGGACTAAGTAACCTCAACTCGGGATAAGAGTGGAGATTAAACAGTCGCTTTATTTCCTGTATCGGTTGGTTGAAATCTATTTTCTTTCAATTAAGTGATACAGGGATTTACTAACCTCAGCTCGGGATAAGAAAAACCATCCAGCACAACTATTTTAGCGGCTCTCTTCGTTGAACTCGCTACCAATAGCCAGCTATTGCTGCGCAACCTCGCCTCGATATCCACTAAAATAGTTACACTGGCCTAGGCTTAAAATTGTCATCTTGTTTTAGATATCATTATTTACGAGTAACTTATTAATCATTGGGGAATTTCTGGCATCCCTTATCCCGAGCTGAGGTTAACTATAAACACCGGGTGTCCAAAGCTCCATAAAAATCTCTGGGTTGGCGAGCGCTTTAAATCCGAATTGCTCATATAAACTATGAGCATCCCTGGTGGCTAACACTATTCGCCTTAATCCTTGTAAATCAGGGTGGGTTAATATTGCTTGCATGAGTCGTTTACTCAGTCCCTGCCCCCGATGCTCTTCTAGAATAAAAACATCAGCCAGGTAGGCAAACGTCGCTTTGTCGGTGATCATTCTGGCAAATCCAACCTGATCACCAGTGTTTGAGATAACCGCAAAGCATAAAGAATTTTTTAATGCTTTTTCAAACGTTTCTAGCGGAATATTCTTCGACCAATAGGTATTTGAAATAAATTGATGGATCAAGGTCATATCCATGTCTGCTAGATTGCAACTAATTGTGTAGTTGGTTATCGCTTGAATCCGTTTATCTTTCATCATCTTGATAATCCTCCGACACATGGATTTTGATTAATTGATTGACCGTCTAATCTCAATGGTGATCATTTTATCCTGATTACTCGCAGAAAAACCTGACTGCAACTGAGCGGCGTTATTTGATTTGAGTGAAACCATTTCAACGGCGAAACGCCACGGCGATTCATTTTGATAGATCCAAGCCAAGGTCCAGGCAGTGCCATCTTCATCGTTGTTTTCTGCCAAACTAAAATCTCTCTCTTTCAGCTCAAAATCCTCAAATCTAAGTGAAATTCGGTTGGACCGCCCTTTCCAGGAAGACATAATATAAGCATTACTAAAATCCACGTCAACCACTGCCGCTCCTGCGCCCATACCGGTTTTACCCTGGATAAATTCACCTAATAGCTCCCATTGCTCAGCGATCTGCCAATGGGCTCCGAGGTTGACAAATGAGGTATCCCAGGCGTACTCGCCACGGGATAATTTACGATCACCGCGGTTATCCACATAACTCGCTCGCAGACTAAAAACTTCTGGGTTACGCCAATTGATGTGCGCATGATAGCCGAGCCTATTATCCAGGTCACGGCCAAATGCTTTACTACCATCATCTCTTTGTTCGTTAAATACCGCGTTATCCTGCAGGGAAAAAAGCGGACCTAATGGTAACACCTCATTGGTGACCGATAAGCGCCGACTCATCCGCCAACCACCCCAGGCAAGTTGGCTCCCCAAACTATCGTTGCCTTGAAAAATGCCGAAACTGGTGGATATCTGGTTTCCTTCAAAGGTTTCGCTCTGATAGTTAAGATTAAAACTGAAGGGCCTTAATTCCTGACCTATCCAACTATTCCAGGTGGAAAGCGTCAAAGTGTAAGGCGATTGCCAAAGCCCTTCGGTATTTTCCTGAGAAGTCGGCAAAAATATTTGACCTAATTGCAACGCTAAACTTTCAGTTTCATCGGCATAAACAGAGTATTCTACAAATCCCTCTACCAGTCCAAACGACTTAGCTGCTTCATTAGCGTCTTCACTGCGCCCTTGAGCATGCAGATACACTAAGGTTGACTCACCAATCGACCATTCCAGAGCTAACTGAATTTCCGCCTCAAAAAACGAAAACTGATCGTCACTCGAGTCTCCAATATCAAACCGACCAAATCCACCTTCAAGCCAGCTATCTTGGGATTCGGCAATTCCAGTCCGTGCAGCAACAAATCCGTAGATTTCAACAACGGAATCACTTTCATCTGATTCTGCCAACACTGCAGATGAAAAGCAGCTGAGTATTAAGATTGTCAAACAGGTGTTGTTGTTGAGTAGATTCATTATTTTGAGGTCTGATTATTTGTTTTTTTAGGGTTAAGCACAGTAGACGCAGACTTTAAACTAATGTTTCAGTAAATGCTAATGTCACAGCAGCTGGTCAATTCTAAATAGTGACATAAAACGGAATTTAGTCTGCTTCATTTACCAGTAGTCATGTAAACTGTGGTTATAGTTTGATGGATGTATTGAGAGGAATTTCCGATGGGAATAAAACCAGAAAAAATAGAAAAAGGTCATCTTTTCGGTAAAAAACACAAAGTCTCCATTTGGGCATCGACTCATTCATATGAAGACATTCCTGAAGAGTATTTTGAGGAGCACTTCAGTAAAAATAATACCCGAGCGAGCAATAGCTGGTCGAGTAATTTTAAAATGCGTTATTTCCGGCCGGAAGATATGGAAACCAATGGCTCGCAAGACGGCACCATCAACATCAAACAAGCAGCCGGAGAATGTTCTTTTTCTTGCTCTTATATCGACGCATTGATGAGTAAAGCCAAAAAAAAGGATTTGTTAGAAATCACCTGGCTCATTTTGCTGTTTGAATATGAATACAGCGCCAAGATCTCCGGAGTGGAGAGTGATGAGTATGTCACATTACTTGGCGCGTTTAATTATGACGATGATGCAGACAGCTTGTATGAACCTGAAGAAATCAGTTAAAGTCGAAAAATAGATATTTTACAAAATAAATGTTCGAAATAGCTATCCCTAAGACATAGCCTTTTCTCTTTGGGAGAGGATTACTTACAGATTGAATAAAGTGGCTACTACCTAAGAACTGTTATTTAAACTAACTCAGTAAATTCTTTAAACCATCAGCAAAAAGTAGGAAGCGCTCTTTTATGGTTCGTCGGATCGAAATGTTGGCACCACCAAACAAAACTAAACCCTCAATAATCACGGTTGGTGCGTTTTGATGATTAATTGATTGAGTTTTGTTATTCACCGACCCAAATACGCAAAAGGCCTTGCATACAGTGTTGATCTCTTCCGACACGTAAATATTGGTACTACCAAATAGACATAATAATCTGACTCTTACCGTTGGATGAGAGAACTGCGCTTCACTAAAATCAATTTCACTATTTCCAAAGATATTGACCACACGAATCTCTTTTGCCACGCTCCATACTCCGCTGCGTTTACTGCCACCAAAAATATGAACCATTTGCTCAACTTCCATCTCCTCATCGGGCTCAAAACTCATTCCCATTTCCTGTTTTTTACTTTCGACGTAATCTTTATCTACCGTCAAATCAAGATCAGCAGTTAAATCAACCAACGTTTGGTTGTCTTTGGCTTCCATCGCTTTATCCAACCGTTGCTCAAAAGCTTCCAGCGAGAGTTTCTCATGACTGTAATTCATAATTAACTGATCGATAGTTTCTTCACGTAGCACATTGATAGGTCGATCTTGAAGAGTTACTGGCATAAATCATTCCCCTATGATGATTGACAGAGCAGCCGACGTCAGTAAAAGACGGCTTTTTGATGATTAATTACTATACCGCTGATACCGGACAACCACAACGATTCAATTGCTACAGATTGTTACTTTGCTGTAAATATTGCCTGGAAATATTTAGCGAATAAAATTTCACATTACAGCATATAACTATCGCAATACCGAGATAGGTTTCACTTGCAGCACCCAAGAGAAACCTAAGCAACCGCCATCATATAAGCTATCTTCCACAAGTACAACGGACTCAATCAAATGTAAAATCTTTCTACAAACTATCAGGGTCTGTTTACAGTAAACTAAAAAAGTGCTCATTTAAGTCTGGGTAAAAACCAGTATTTAGTTATCATATGTGTTAAATTCACATTACAAATTTCTATTAAAAGAAATAGTTTACATCCAAGAATAATAGTTTGGTACTGGGGGGAATATGTCAAAGTCAGCCAAGGTTGTTGGTCATTGTATTAAAAATTGCATGATTATTGTTGTGGTTTTACTAACCGCTTGTGACTCAAAGAAGCCGGTTGCTCCGGTATTGTCAGAAAATAACCTTGTTCACCTTGAGCAAGGCTGGGAGCCTGACACAAGAGTAAAAATTCATCATACGTCTTTTGGTTCTAGACTAATCCCCTTTGCCTGGGCGTTACATCTTGAAAACGAAAAGGGACAAAAATTACTGAGTGATGAGTCAGTCGAACAGATGGGATTTTTGATCGAACAGGCGTCAAAATTAAATCCTCTCGCTTTGCCGGTCGGATTTACTCAAAGTCAAGATGACAAAGGGGTTAATTGGATCGGTTTGGGGTGTGCTGCTTGTCACACCGGCGAGGTCCATTTTAACGGCCATAAAATTCGTCTGGAAGGTGGCCAAGGTCTGGTTAATTTCAACCTTTTTGAATTGACGGTGCTTAACACCATAAAATCAACATTGGCGGATGCTGATAAACTGGGGAAGTTTAAGCAGCGATTGCAAAACGCCGGGGAAATTACTGCAAACATTGAAACGCTGATGAAAGAGCGGATTGACTATTTGCAAACTCGTCAACAGTTTAATGCGACAACTGTGGACTATGGTTATGGTCGGCTCGATGCATTTGGACAGATTTTTAATACCGTGGGTGTCGAACTGTTAGCCATCCCTGAAAACCGACTGACGCCTGATGCACCAGTGAGCTATCCGGTTTTATGGGATACCGCTCATCTCGATTTAGTCCAGTGGAATGGTTCGGCTCCTAATACTGATCCCGGGCCGCTATTGCAAAATATTACCACTGCGATTGCCGTTTATGGGCAAATCGAAGTGGTTAATAACCAACAAAGACTAGGTTATAAAAGCTCGGTCAATATCCGTAACTTAAAAAAGATCGAAAATTGGTTGTATCAGCTAAGATCTCCCCAATGGCCGCAAGAAATTTTAGGTGAAATCGATCAAAGTCTGGCAATGCAAGGCGCTGAAGTTTATCAAAAAAATTGCATTAACTGCCATACCCTGGTGGATAGAAAAAACAAACGATACAAACTAAAGGCAGTACTCACCCCCGTGACCGAAGTGGGTACCGATCCGATGATGGTGAATAACTATCTCAAAGCTAAGATGAATAGCGGTGTATTGCAAGGCAAAAAGGTTCTTTGGCTGGCTGGTGACAAAATTTCTGAACAAGCTTCTTCTCTCGAGCTGGTGGCTCATGTCGCTGTTGGTGCGGCGCTTAATCATCCATTACAGACAATCGGTGCCATCCTAGGCGACTACCACCCGGTATATAAAGCCGCTATCGATAAACATCCTGACTATTATAAGGCTAGACCTTTGACCGGAATTTGGTCTTCGTCCCCTTATTTGCATAATGGCTCGGTATTAACTTTGAGCGAACTATTGAGTCCGGAAAATGAACGGCGTAAAAAGTTTTTTGTCGGCGACCGAAATCTGGATATTGAAAGAATTGGTTTAGTGTCATCTGAAGGTCCTGCGACTAGCCTGTTTGATACAAACCTGATTGGCAATAGCAACCAAGGTCATATATACGGGACCACACTGGCGGCAACCGATAAGCAAGCATTATTAGAATACTTAAAAAGTTTATAGAGACTAGGACTTGTTGATCTTGCATAGGTCAACAGACCCTAGTTATCAACGATAAAAATACAGAAAACTGCCGTTAATAATAAAACAAACCCCAAAGGAGAATGGCAATGACAATTACTGAAAATAGGTTGCTGCAAAAGATAAGTCAAATCACGCTAGTCCAGTCGATTCGGTGGCTGATAAAGACTTTGATTATTTTATTAATCCTTGGTTTTTTAGCCTTTGCCTGGTTTGTATTGTGGCCTGCGTCAGCCATTCCCGATCAAGAAAACGTGGATGAGTATGTCTATCTTGATCAAGGATGGGGAAAGCAAGTGAATAGTCCCCAGCGTAATGTTTATTATTACACCCCTCAAGGTACCTCAATGCCACAAGGAACTTCGTTGGCCGCAGTCCGCTACAACTGGTTTGTGAATTTAGAAATTCCGTTTAGCGAAGAGCGCTTTGCTTCTCCGCAACATATGCGTAAGTATCGATTTATTGTTGAACCGAATGCGAGCGACAGTAACCCTGACCAGTTGCCGATTGGTTTTACTAAACACTATGATGAAAATATTGGCGAAAACGTATTAGATATTACCTGTGCGGCCTGCCACAGTGGTGAGATCCACTATACCAAGGATAATAAAAAATACGCCATCCGCATCGATGGAGGACAGGCAATGCACGCGTTTACCGATCCGCAACGCGGTAATTTTGCACCGGTATTGTTAGCCTCAATGATTAATACCCATTTTAATCCCTGGAAATTCGATCGTTTTGCCGAAAAAGTATTGGCCGATAACTACCCGACAGGAAAATCGCAACTCAAGGACGACCTTTGGCGTTCGATAAAAGGCTTTCTGGGTTCAGGACAGAATAATCCGTTTAAACATTTATATCCGGTTCAAGAGGGTTTTGGACGCACCGATGCGTTAGGGCGTATTGGCAATACAGTTTTTGGCGACCATTTAACTGCAGATAATTATCAACCCGGAGCCGCGCCTGTGAGTTTTCCTTATGTCTGGAACATTTGGAAATTTAACTGGGTGCAATACAATGGTTCAGTTGCCCAGCCGTTGGCGAGAAATATCGGTGAGGCACTGGGAGTGGGCGCCGTGATCCCAATGCTAAATAACGAAGGTAACCCGCTGCCCAAGGAGCAGCGATTTAATAGTTCGGTACGAATTGATGATCTCAATAAAATCGAGCACACCTTACAGACATTAACGCCACCGCCTTGGCCGGAAGAAATTCTTGGTGTTGTCGACCGCACTAAAGCCGAACAAGGCAAAAATCTATTTAACCAACATTGCCAAGGATGCCATGGACCACACGCGGCTACCCTGGCGCAACAACAGGCCTCTGCGCCCGGTAAAACTTCTCGCTATGACGAATGGTTGATGGAAGTGATACCGACCAGCCATATTGGAACTGACCCGACCGCCGCAGTATCTTTTATTCAGCGAAAATATGATTTGTCCCTCACCGGGATCAGCAATTTAGATATCGCTAATACTTTGAGCCCTGTATTGCTTCGCCAGCTCAATCGAAATGTTCAATACCGATTAACTGAAGTGATCAACTTACGGACTGAACAGGGTGTTGAACTAGGGGACCTCTCTCAAGTGTTGAGTGACTACCCGGATCCAAATAAAGAAGAAATTCCCAGTTACCCAAAGTCTCACTATCAAACCATTTTAACCGCTTTGAGTAATTTAACTAGCGCAATGCCAGCGATCGATAGCATCACTCAAAAACCCGCCATCAGCTACCAATGCAAACTGGAATGCCAAAGCAAACAATTAATCTGGTTGCTTAAATCAGGTTATGACACGGCGATGTCAGCGGCCAAATCCTTAGACGTTAAACAACTAACCGAAGGCGAGGCACTTAACTTAATCGGATTATTTATTAAGAACAAGTATTACAAAGATAACAACATGAATTATCAACAGCAGATGGTAGTGCAAGGTTTTGGAACTCTGGATCTACCACAGCAAATAGCGGGCTATAAACCACGCCCCTTGGCTGGAGTCTGGGCTACACCACCCTTTTTGCACAACGGCTCGGTACCTTCTGTCTATGAAATGCTGTTACCGCCATCGGAGCGAACTAAAGAATTTTATATGGGATCGAGAGAATATGATCCGAAAAAACTTGGTTATACAGTGAAAACTGACGCTAACTCTGACGGTAAAGGTTTTTTACTCGACACTAAAATAAAGGGCAACTGGAATAATGGACATGCTTTTATCGCTGAAAAACCGATCTGGGAAGCGCATCTCAGTGATTATAAAAACAACCCCTTACCCGATGGTGTTATTGGGCCGCGACTCACCGATGAGCAACGTTATGCCATTATCGAATATTTAAAAATAAAAACCGATGAATGGGTTTGCACCAGTAGCAGTGAAACAGATCAATGTGTCACTGGTGAGTGGCAGTAAAATAATCTAAAAGGTTTTACAAGAATGACTTCAACAAAAAATAAAAAACAACAAGTTGAATTTATCAATGATTTCGAACAGGTTCAACAAGCTGAATTAAACTGGATCAAACGACGGCGCAGTGCCGTCGACCAATCTGAAGCTGGACCACTGGTTGGTCTTGCCCTTTCGGGTGGCGGCATTCGCTCAGCAACTTTTAACCTTGGTTTATTACAAGCATTATCGCGGAAAAAAACGTTGCCGCAAATTGACATTATATCCTCGGTATCCGGTGGCGGTTATATCGCTTCGTGTTTTAGTTGGATCCGCAATCATATTAACCCGGAAAAATATCAAGAGTTTAGTGATACGCCAATCGACAAGCCAGCCGAGATGGCCAACGAAATAGGTGGTAATGAAACGGTACTTGACTGGTTGCGTGGTCACGGCAAATATTTAATTGCCGGTAAAGGTTTCTCCTATTGGCAACTGGTCGCCTCAATCATTGCTGGAACATTGCTCAACTTAATCGTTTTAATTCCCTTGTTTTTGTGGATGGTCAGTTTAGCAAGTAGTGAGTGGTTACCGTTGAACTGGCCGGAAATGTTTCGTTATTCTGATGCAACCTTTTTAGAAAAACACGATGGCTTCCTGTTAATATTTTATTTGGGTCTCATCTGCATATTAGGTTATCTGGTGACCGTAATAAGTTTTGCTTTAACTGGTATTATTCCGTATTTCAGGAAACTCAGTGAAACCTATTTTTTTAGGCGAACCATGGGACAGTTTCTTGCTTTTGGGGTAACTGCCCTTTTAATTGGGGTACTACCGTTTTTTGCCGGGGTTGAAACTTGGGTCGCAGTCAATATACAGACAGAAAATGCCGCTAAGATTTCTCGCCATTTAACCTTTCTTTTACCCTTAACCGCGGGATTGCTGACCTTGTATCAATCTCGCTCAGTAGGTAACACTAAAAAGCCCAGCAATATTAAAGCTAGCATTGGTTTAAGCTTGTTGTTATATAGCTTTTTCGTATTGTTATACCATCTAGTCAATCATACTGACTTAATCGCTAGTCAGGCATTCTGGATCTGGTCAATCTTGTCGGTTCTTTTGGCTTTTACGGCTAACGTAAATACCATTTCGATGCACAGCTACTACCGTAGTCGTCTGGCGTTGACCTATATGCCAGTCATTCAAGATGAATCCGGTCAAAGATGCAATGCCGACGATGCAATGAATTTTCGTTTAAACCAAATGAGCGCTCAGTACGGAGCGCCGCTACCACTCATTAATACAACTTTAAATACCACTAGTTCAAAGAAACAAAAATTGAGTAGTCGCGAAGGTGATAGTTTCTGTCTGACGCCACTATATTGTGGTTCGACCTACACCGGTTATCGTAGCACCGATAGTTTTGAATCTGGGGAGATGGCATTATCGACAGCATTTTCGATTTCTGGTGCCGCTGTTGACCCGAATACCTACGCGACCAGTCTCAGGCCAGTTGCCTTTTTGATGGCATTATTTAATTTCCGTTTAGGTTACTGGAGCAATAACCCGAATCCCCAACGCACCGGTAATGCGACTCGAAAGGCCTCATGGTATCGACTCATGTTAAGGGAAATGTTAGGACGGGGTTTGTCGGAAACTTGCCCGCAAATTCATTTATCTGACGGGGGGCACTTTGAAAACTTAGGCATTTATGAGCTGTTACGACGTCGTTGCCGCTATATTATTGCTTCTGATGCCGGTGCCGATCCAAATAATACGATGTCTGATTTAGGCAAACTGATTCAAAGGGCACGCGCCGATTTTGGTGTTGATATTGAAATTGATATCACGACCTTGGGAGCAACAACTGATGCCGGCAAAAATCGCCCCTGGCGTCTCGGAAAAATTCGCTACAAAGATGGTAGCCAAGGAGAGTTACTTTATATTAAAGCATTAATTCAACCGGTACTGTCCGCGGATATTTATGCCTATTGGCGCAATAATAGCACCTTTCCGGATCAATCAACTGCGGATCAATTTTTTGACGAATGGCAGTTCGATAGTTATCGTGAGCTAGGTGTACAAATCACTAATCAGATTATTACAAAGTTTGATTCAATTGAATCAATGTTTAAAGGACTGCATGATAATGACTGATAATTATCAGAGGTTTCATTTTATCTATTTTGACGCAGTTAAGTTAATGTTTTTGGCGATATTTTTAGCATGGAGCACTCACTCGAAAGCATCTGGAGAAATAGAAAAGACTGAAAATATCGATGAATATACTCATTCGAGCACAATTGATATTAGCAATATCAACGGTCAACTTGAGCTAAATACTCAACTGCAGATTTTTCAGGATGAAAGCAATCAAATGACCATTAGTGAAATTATCGATACACCCGAAGCGACTATTTTTAAACCCTTTGATGTTAATTCAAAATTCGGCTTTTCAGATTCTGCCTATTGGCTAAAGTTTAGCATTAGCAACTCTTCGATGAAGACTAAACACCTCGTCTTATTGCAAAACTACCCACTAATTGATTCGATTGATTTTTGGGTTGTAGTCAATGGAGAGGTGAACAAACACATTAAGACAGGAGATCGAGAAGTATTTTCAAGTCGAGAATTAGACCAAAAAGACTTCATGTTTAACCTGGCAGTAGAGCCTAGTAATAGCCAGGATATTTACCTACGGTTCCAATCCAGCGGCCCAATCAATATTGGCATGTCACTTAACCACAACGACCATCTTTTATCCAGAATCTCCGGAGAACAACTGCTCTTTGGCGGCTATTATGGCGGATTTCTGGTATTGGCTATTTACAATATGTTTCTATTTTTTGCGGCACGGGAAAAAGCGTTTATTCATTACCTTTGGTACTTACTGAGTTATGGGGTGTATATGTCAACCCATAATGGCTACGCCTTTCAATATCTTTGGCCAAATAACCCATGGCTTGCAAATCAAAGTTTATTGATTCTGCTATCACTCTCCCTTTTTTGGGGTTTGAAGTTTTCACAAGAAATCCTCAACAGTCCACAATTTTCACCCATGTTAAATAATTCCGGCGTTTGGTTACAGCGTATATCGGTTGTATGTTTGATTAGTAGTTTTGTGTTGCCCTATTCCTTAATGATTTATTCATTATCGCTATTAACTATATTTGTTTGTCTATTAATTTTATCGATCGGAATAATAAGTCTATTGGCTAAATATAAACCCGCCATTTATTTTATGCTCGCCTGGACCACGTTGTTATTTGCGGTGCTCATTTATATGTTAAAAACTTTTGGTTTTTTACCGCATAATGGATATACACAAAACGCATTTCAAATCGCTTCGCTACTTGAAATGACCTTGTTGTCAGTGGCGTTGTCATATCACTTCAACGAACTCAAGAAAAAATCCTATACCGACGCATTAACCTTTCTTTATAATCGCCGTCATTTCGACGATAGGTTTCACCAAGAATTCGAACAAGCTCAACTTCACAGTAAAAGTTTGTCTTTATTGATGATGGATATTGACTATTTTAAGAAATATAATGATCGTTTCGGTCACGCAGAAGGCGATAAAATTATTCAATTTGTTGCTTCTGTACTTAAAGACACGGTTCGAAAACCATTGCTTCCCTGTCGATATGGTGGCGAAGAATTTGTAATTATTTTGCCGAGAACAACAAAATCGGCGGCCTTGGTTTTAGCCGAACGACTGCGAGAAAAAATCGCTTTGGATTCAGAAATGTTGAACGGAATAACCGTAAGTATTGGTGTTGCCAGTATCGAAGATATTGAAAGCGGTGGACATTGTCTGGATGCTCCTGATAGATTGTTTCAAGCGGCCGACACTGCGCTTTATCAAGCCAAAGAAAAAGGTAGAAATCGGGTTGAGGATTATGCCTCTAAGCCACAATTATCGGAAAATGATTTACAACTTCAATAAGGCTTTTTTCCAACAAACTAAACATCTTCAGGCCTGGTAATACTATGGTCAGTTGGCTGAGGTGTGACCGTCATAATTTTCACACCGTCGGGAGTTTCAAAACGGTGCCACATGTTTTGTGGCACCACTAATAGTTCACCTTTTTTCATTCTATTAGCCGTCTCAATGTTGTTAGATAGCAATATTAGATTTGTTTCACCGTCAATAACCTGAACAAATTCATCGCCATTTGGATGCCTTTCCCATTCACTATTCCCGGAATAATGAGCGATAAAAACTCCACCATCACGATAATCTGATATTTTCGCGAACGATCCTTCTGCTTGTACATCCGTTGTTTCTGGAGTTCTTCCTTCTAAACATTTCACTTGTTCAAATGATTTGTCGATTGAAATTGATGTTGCTTTCAACATAATTAGTTACCTTTTGGATGCTTAGCGTCGTTATGAAGCGCGCCCTCTTTCAAATAAATATTTGATCAGACGAACACAACGAGTCCGACCTTTCCTATCCTTCATTTCGTAAAAATCTTCAAGTTCTTCTTCCTGCATCGCAAATTCACACAGACGAATAGCATACTCTAGAGTTTTCTCATTCGGAGCAATTCTCAGCAGACACTGTGTCCCTGCTATTCGATTGCCGTAACTCTTAAACTCCTCATTGTTTGATTCTGCATAATCCCGATGATCTTGTAGATCCGAAATTTCTTCGTGTATAACTTTGTCACCAAGCAGCCAGCAACAGGCAAAACCTGATAAAGCATCGACTTGAAAAGTTAAAGGATCTTGAAAGAATCGCTCACAATCCTTGCAAAAGCTGTTATTAGGATCATCAGAGAATGATTTTTTTCTGTTGTTATAAACCAATACTCACTGCAAGAGTCGCCCCGCCACGGAATTATTTCATCGGCCATATTTTTCTCCAAGCGGATAGTTCAAATCGATTAAAGTTTCTAGGGTTATATAGTACGTAACGCCTTGCTAAACGACTAGTTCGTTCCAACAATTGGTTATGATTTAGTTGTCTTGGTAAAGTCACTAAAAAAATCAGCATCAGGACATTGAACTTCTGTGAGTTGAAACCATGCAATCATATTTGCAACAAAAGGAACGAGCATTACACCAGCCGCCGCTGGATTTATATTACTTTTCAAGCATACTTTTTCATCAGGCCGTAAATCAACTCGTAAGCTAAATGAAGAACTAGCTTGTGCTGTGACTTGAAAGTCGTATATTCCAGCATCAATTTTTAAACTCATGTATTGATTATTACCAAGACTACCAAAATATTTGTCATTAATTCCAACAAACATACTGTTAGCTCCTGCGGAAAAAGCCCAAGGACGATACATAATAACCTCGGCGTGAGGCTTACCTGGACTTGACAGTTCCAAATTCTTTGTGACAGATACACATCCTGTACAAATTAAAATTATTAACCCTATAGTTAGTTTCATAACTTGATGATTACTCCATTATTATCATAACGC
>CAZOBX010000075.1:0-22543 GCA_964578045.1 uncultured Kangiella sp.
AGCTCAAGGACGAGTTTTGTTTCATCGAGCGCTTCAGCTTTTTTTGCCACCACATAAGCCACTAAACGTTTTTGTTCCGGCTCATCCTTTCTGGCTAAAACCAAACAGGCTGCAACATTTTTACATTGCGCTAACTGACTTTCTATTTCGCCTAATTCAATTCGAAAACCGCGGATTTTTACCTGCTCGTCTATTCGGCCAATAAATTCTAAATTGCCATCCGGCAGATAACGCACTAAGTCACCGGTTTTATATAAACGGTCATCAGGATTATCACTGAATGGATTTTTGATAAATCTTTCTGCGGTTAATTCGGATTGGTTTAAATAACCTCTAGCGAGACCAATTCCACTAAGATGCAGCTCACCTACACTTCCTATTGGCATGAGTTGTAATTTTGCACCCAGTATAAAACAACTAGCATTACTAATAGGTGAACCAATAGATAATTGATTTTCTTTTTTATTTATCTTATTAACAGTCGCGACAACAGTATTTTCTGTTGGACCATAGGCATTGTAAAGACGACGGTTGTTCGCCCAATATTTAGCAGTTTCCAGTGGTATAGCTTCACCACCAGTCGTTATTGTTTTTACATTGATAAAGTCGTCTAACGACAGTATTTTTAATAATGCAGGTGGCAAAAAGCTATAGCTGATATCGTGTTGTTTAACATATTCTCCTAATAATTCTGGAGAAAGCTTTATCTGTTCAGAAACTAGATGCAGGGTAGAACCCGCACTTAATGCCATGCTCCAATCCCAAGTTGCTGCATCAAACCCAAATGAGGCTAGCTGCAATAGGTTGCTTTCGTTATTCAAACTAAATTCTTTTCCTAATGCGGTCGCAAGATTAACTAGTCCATTATGCTCCACCATCACCCCTTTAGGTTTTCCTGTTGATCCCGACGTGTAGATAACATAAGCGAGATTGGAAGGCTGCTGCATCGTCTGTCGCTCAGAATTATTCGTGGAATAACCCTCGAACTCTCCCCCATCAAGTGCAACGACATTGAGATCATCAGGTACATTCAACTCCGCTGTTAACCTCGTTTGCGTCAGTAGCTGCTTGACACCACTATCTTCGAGCATAAATCGCAATCGAGCCTGGGGGTAACTCGGGTCGAGTGGGACATACGCCCCACCTGCTTTTAAAATACCCAAAATACCAATCATCATATCCAACGAACGTTCTACCCAAATAGCAACCAGGATCTCCGGCCCGACACCTTGCTCACGAAGATAATGGGCTAATCGGTTAGACGCTTTATTCAGCTCTTTGTATGTAAGCTGTTTATCCTCAAACACCACCGCAATATTATCTGGCGTTTGCACGACTTGCGCTTCAAACAATTCATGAATGAGTTTGTCTTGTGGATAGTCTGCTTTGGTCTCATTGAGCGCATGAATCAAATAATGCCTTTCTTGTGTTGATAGCATCGGTAAATCACATAGCTTCGCTCCAGGTGCTTCCGCTATTCCTGTTAATAGACGATTTAAATGCTCACTCAAGGTTTCAATATGCGATTGTGTAAATAATGACGTGTCGTAAGTCCAAGATAGGTAAATACCCTCCTCTGTCACTTGCGCGCTAATATTTAAATCAAATTTGGCCACCACCTCTGTGCCGCCAAGAGGTGTAAAATTCACACCGGGAATACTCAACTCACTTTGCTCATTGATATTCATAGTAAATAGTATTTGAAACAGTGGCGTGTGTTGTGTACTTCGCGGAACCTTACAATGCTCAACCAGCTGCTCAAACGGAATATCCTGATGGGTTTGTGCATCCAGGTTAATGGTTCGAATATGGGCCAAATACTCGGTCAGTGTGTCATGACGGGTATCCGCTCGCAGCACCAAAGTATTCACAAAAAAACCAATCAACGGCTCAAGCTCTGCTTGCATACGATTGGCAACTGGTGTCCCAATCACAATATCGTGACTGTTACTATGCCGGGATAAGACTAGCGCCAAAGCTCCATGTAATAGCATAAAAGGTGTCAGCTGATTATCGTCGGCAATTTGCTGTAGTCGCTGTGACAAATGCGCATCGAGTTGACTCGTTACCATCGCGCCTTGATGGGCTTTCATGTCAGGTCTTGGATAATCCAGTGGTAAGCTGTGAACGGCTGGCACTTCTTCCAGTTGTTTTTTCCAATAATTGAGCTGATTGTCTAACACTTCTCCCTGTAACCACTCTCGTTGCCAATGGGCATAGTCCGCATATTGTATTTCAAGTGGAGGTAATGGGTTGGGTTGACCTTCAATAATGGCTTGGTACTGAGTCACAAACTCATTCAGTAAAACGCCTTTCGACCAACCATCTGAAGCAATGTGATGCATGTTAAATAACAAAATACCTTTATCAGTATTTTCTTGAGCTGAAAGCCGAAGATAAGCAACTCTCACCATTAAATCCCGGCTTAAATCAAAGGTTTTAAGGCTATCATCGAGGACTAAAGTTTTGACTTTTTCTTGTTGCGCTTTTTCATCCAGTTGGCTTAAATCATAATGCTTAAGTTTAAACTCAAACTCAGATTGAATGATTTGTAGAGTGCTTTCACCTTCGGCTTTAAATACCGTTCGCAAAGATTCATGGCGTGCAATAATACGAGCAATTGATTGTTCAGTAGCGTCTACATTAAAGTCACCTTCAATCAGCAAAGCCGTTGGCATATTGTATTCGGCACTGCCTTCTTGCAGTTGGTCGATAAACCATAAACGTTGCTGCGCAAAAGAGGTAATCACCGGCTCATCAGGTTGACGTAAAACAGGTGTGACCGCGCTTCTTAAAGTAGTATTAAAACCTGAATCAATTCGCTCAGCTAAAACACGAATGGTAAACAATTCAAAAATGACTTTAATGGTGAGCTCTTGTTGCAACTGGGTACGAATGTCTGCCACCATCAGAATGGCAAGTAACGAATGACCTCCGATTTCAAAAAAGTTTGCGGTAACACTTATAACTTCTTTATCCAGCTTCAGCAGTTTCGACCAGATTTTAACTAACGCTTTTTCCGTCTCGCTTGTCGGCGCAATATATTTTCCTTGTAGGTTACTACCATCGGGTTCGGGCAGCGCCTTTTGATCTACTTTGCCATTCGCTTTCACCGGTAGTTCACTCAATACAACAAAAATAGACGGCACCATATAATCGGGCAGCACTGACTCCAGCTGATGTTTAAGTGCGTCTCGTAAATCCGGCCCCTCCAATTTCTGTTCGGGTTCAGATTCAGGCACAACATAACCCACCAGATATTTCTCTCCCGATACATCCTCTCGTACTATTACAACTGATGAGGCGATCCCTTCAATTGCTGTCAGGTGATATTCAATTTCTCCCAACTCAATCCGATATCCCCGAACTTTGACTTGCTTATCTGCTCGGCCCAGACATTCTATTTGTTTCTCGGCATTCACTCGTCCCAAATCTCCGGTGCGATATCCCGGTCCGCTCGCTGTGGTGATAAAAGTTGCACTCGTTTGTGCGTTAACATATCCCTTAGCCACCCCATGACCATAAATTAATATTTCTCCCACAATGCCATCTGGAACCCGTTGACCATCAACGCCGACTATGACGCAGCCAACACCTTCTATCGTTCGCCCTGCCGGCACATAGCGTTCTGCACTCCCTGCGACCACGGGAGTCCACAACACATCAGACATCACCTCTGTTGAACCGTACAGGTTATACATGCTCATTTGAGGCTGTCTTTGCATCATCGTTTCCGCGGTTGATTGCATTAACGGCTCTCCACTCACAAACCAATGTTGTAAACTTGTTGCGGTATCTGCCTGATTGAGCGCACTTAGGTTCGATAATGCTTTCAATAAAGATGGCGCGGTGACTAACCGTGTTATCTTTTCCTGCACTAATTGCTGCCACAGTTGATCTGGCTGGCGAACTAACGCTCGGCTAAATAGATTTAAGCGTGCACCACCACATAAAGGTACTAACAATTCCCATACCCCGCGAATAAACGCCATGGAGGTGATATGTGCCATGGATTCTCCGTCGTCAAAAGGTAAAGCGGTTAGCATCCAGGCTATCCGGTTGTATGTGGCGCCATAAGTGCCCAACACGCCTTTGGGTTGTCCTGTCGAACCTGAGGTATAAATAATATGAGCAATACTCTCTGGCGGAATATTGGCTACCACAGGATTGCTTTCACACTGTTCAGCCAGCTGTGCCATCAACATTTGTTCATCCAGTACAATACTTGGCCAGTCGCTCTGCTCTGGGTTAAGCCATGGGTGACGCGTAAGCGTGGCTGTATCGGTTAAAACCAATTCAGCATTGGAATTATTTAACAGGTAAGTCATACGCGTCTGCGGTAATTCTTCGCTTAACGGGATATAACATGCCCCAAGTTTAAGCAGCGCTAATATCGATTTGATCCGCGCTGCACCACGTTGGGTGGCAATCGCAACTCGACTGCCGAATGACACCTGATACTGGTTGGCTAAAGTATGAGCCAGCTGATTCACTTCTCGATTTAGCTGAGCATAAGACCAGTGCTCACCGTCGACACTTAAAGCCACTGAGTCTGGTTTTAAATCAACCTGGTGTTCAAATAACCCGGCGAGACTATCACCAACCAGCGGATATTGAGATGACTGAACCGCTGGCCAAGGGGCTTCATTTTGCCATCGATGATTCAGGACTGGTGTTTCCGGTGCCTGTACCATTTGATACAAAAGATGGCTAAACTCTTCGGCAAACATTTCAATCCGACTTTGTTCAAACAACCTTGCGTCATAAACCCACCCCAGATTAATGTGATTTTCTCCGCCGTTTTGCCACTCCTGTATATAAAGTGTCAGGTCATATTTGTTTTCAGCTTGACCTCCAATCAGTGGGGTAAAACGAACATCTTTTATCTCCATATCCGAGATTTCGGTGTTGTTCAGGTTAATCAATATTTGAAATATTGGGGTATGTTCGAGTGTTCGAGTTGGATTCACTTTTTCGACGATAGCTTCAAAGGGCACTTCATTATATTGTGCGGAGGCTAAATGGGCTTGTCGTGTTCGAGTTAGTAACGTTGAAAAATCAGGGTTGTCAGAAAATATGCTGCGGAATACTTGAGTATTCAAAAACAATCCTATCATGGGCTCCAATGCTTTCAGGTTTCGTCCTGCGGTTGGTGCACCCAGAACCACGTCGGTTTCATGACTCAATCGACCGATGTGCACTGATAATGCAGCTTGCATCAACATAAACAAGGTACACTGGGTTGTATTGAGTAGCGCGCTGGTTGCAGCGATCAAATTTGAAGCAAGTTCTCGCCTGACAACACCAGCGCAGCGCGGCGCATCACTTCGTGGTCTGTCCAGAGGGAGTCCATGGCAAGGTGGTGCATCAGCCAACAACGTATTCCAGTAGTCTAACTGGGTCGCTAATTCTTTCCCTTTTAACCATTTTCGTTGCCAGTGCGCATAATCGACATATTGGATTTCTAATGGCGGAAGTGGATTAACCTCTCCCTTGAGAAGGGATTGATACTGAGTGACAAACTCATTGATTAAAATCCCCATTGACCAACCGTCTGATGCAATATGGTGCATATTAAAGAGCAATATGCCTGTCTGTTTTGCCGGCATATTCGATAATAAAAGATAAGAAGCACTCACCTTTAAATCTTGACTCAAATCGAAAATTTGTCGTGCATTATCCTCAACATTTTTATTGACCTGCTTTTCTTGAGAAGCTTTATCAAACTCTGACAAGTCGTACTGGGACAGCTGGAAATCAAATGTATCTTGAATGATTTGAACGACCCCGTCCGCTTGCTCTACAAATAAAGTTCGTAAAGTTTCGTGCCGTTGAATAATGCGGATAATAGCTGATTCAGCTAGCGCAATATCAAACTCACCCTCAACCCGTAACGCCATGGGCATATTATATTGCGTCGATTGTCTTTCGAGACGGTCGATAAACCATAAACGTTGTTGAGAAAATGATGATGGGAAATATTCATTATCTCGTGAGATCGGTGTGATAGCATCTCTCACTTGAAGCCTTGTCCCCTGCGCCAATATTTCAGCCAGGCTTTGTATGGAGGGTTGTTCAAAAATAGTTGTGACGGACAGCTCAACGCCAAATTGTTCACGTACTTCGGCAATGAGTCTAATGGCTAATAATGAGTGACCGCCCAGTTCAAAGAAATTGACAGTAACACTAATTGTATCAGCATCCAGCTTCAACAGCTTGGCCCAAATGGTAACTAACGCTTTTTCTGATTCACTTTCCGCTGCAACATACTCTCCTTGCAATAAAGTTCCATCCGGTGCAGGTAGTGCTTTTTTATCCACCTTGCCATTGGGCGTCAGCGGGAATTTCTCCAATACCACAAAAGCCGATGGCAGCATATAGTCCGGTAACGTTTTTTGCAGGTTTTCTCGAAGCCCAAGGATCAGTTTTTGTTCATCAAGCGCTTCAGCTTCTTTTGCCACCACATAAGCCACCAACCGTTTTTGTTCCGGCTCATCCTCTCTGGCTAAAACCAAACAGGCGGCGACATTTTTACAGTGCGATAACTGACTTTCTATTTCGCCTAATTCAATTCGAAAGCCGCGGATTTTTACCTGCTCGTCTATTCGACCAATAAATTCTATATTACCATCCGGCAGGTAGCGGACTAAGTCGCCGGTTTTATACAGTCGGTCTTGTGGATTATCACTAAAGGGATTTTGGATAAATTTTTCTGCGGTTAATTCAGGCTGATTTAAGTAGCCGTGCGCTAAACCGGCACCGCCTATATTGAGTTCGCCAATAGAGCCAAAAGGTACCAACTGTGCATGCCGATCTAATATATAACCAGAAACATTCGGCAATAACGAACCGATTGAAGGGATATCAGGCCAATCAAGTACCGAAGTGGATAATTGAAGCCCTGTGACAACATGTGTCTCTGACGGTCCATAATGATTAACTAGTTGACAATTGGGATGATGAACAAAAAACTGACGAAGCTCTGAAGTAACCCGTAACTGCTCAGCTGTACTTAACACTACTTTTAAAGCCGGCAACTGAAAATCTTGCTCTAACACCATCACTGCAAGCTGCTGCAACACTGCATAGGGCAAATTCAGGCGCTCTATTTTCTCTTCAACTAGTAACGTTAGCAAACCAACCAAATCATATTGAAGGTATCGCGGTATCAACCGTAAACTGCCACCCGTTGCTAAACTGACAAAAATATCGGTAAAACACATATCAAAACCGAACGAGGCGTATTGCAACATCCTTAATGGAGCTGCCAACTGCTCACACTGCGCTGACATCGTACTAATTAAATTAACCACCACACCATGAGGCATCATCACCCCTTTGGGTTGACCGGTTGAACCGGAGGTATAAACCACATAACACAAGTCATTACGACTCACCGGTTGCTCAAGCGTCAGTGGCGTTATCGCCCCCTGCGTTATTGCCGAATGAGCGCTTTCTATGTCGACTATTCTAACCTGCTCAGAACTTTCAAAGAATGGACAAGAGGTATCACACAACAACACCCCGATTTCACTATCCCTCACCATAAATTTTAACCGATTGATCGGGTAGCTGTTATCCATTGGTACATAAGCTGCGCCCGCTTTTAACACCGCTAACACTGCAATGACCATATTGTTATTTTGCTCAACACAAACACCCACCAAATCTCCAGCACTCACTCCTTGAGCCTGTAAATAATGCGCTAATTGATTGGCTTGTTCTTCAACTTCTTTATAACTAAGACTTTGATATTCATCTATCAAGGCCGTGGCATCAGGTGTTTGTTGGTATTGATCTTCGAATAATTGATGCGCACTCTCCGCCTGATGCTCTAACAAATATTTATCTTGCTTATTGTTGAATATATTCAACAAAGAGTGCACTTCCTCGTCGGACAACATCGGTAAATCACACAACTTCGATTTAGGTGCCTCTGCAATCCCAACTAACAAGCGCTCCAGATGATCATTTAATCGTTCAATGTGTTTTTTAGTGAATAAAGAGCTGTCATAAACCCAACTTAAATAAATTCCTTGGGTCGTTATTTCAGCATTGATATCCAAATCAAACTTGGCTGCAAACTCTCCTCCTCCAAATGGAGAGAAACTTACTTCAGGAAGAGTTAGTTCATTCTCCTCTACGATATTCACCCTAAACAGGATTTGAAATAGTGGTGTGTGCTGTGTGCTACGCGGCACCTGACAACGTTCTACCAAGTACTCAAATGGTATATCCTGGTTCGCCTGTCCATCCAGATTTACCTGCTTAACATGAGATAAATAATCCGTGAAACTTTCATAGTGAGTATTTGTTCTCAACACCAAAGTATTCACAAAAAAACCAATCAGTGGTTCAAGCTCAACCTTCATTCGGTTGGCTACAGGTGTGCCGATAACAATGTCATCACTATTGCTGTGTCTCGATAATACCAAGCCTAATGCCGCATGTAATAACATAAACGGGGTCACTTTGTGCGCTCTTGCTATTTCTTGTAATCGATGGCTTAACTCAGATGAAAGATGGCCACCAACCTTTCCGCCATGATACGATTTCTTTTCGGGCCGTGAGAAATCCAATGGCAAACTATGGACTGCCGGAACATCGGTTAGTTGTGACAGCCAATAATGTGATTGACTCTCGAGAACTTCATCAGTCAACCACTGGCGTTGCCAATGCACATAGTCTATATAACTTATATCTAATGGTGTTAGCGAAGGTAACTCACCATTTAAAATGGCTTGGTAATTATGTATGAATTCTCGAACAAGAATTGCGGTAGATTTTCCATCAAAAGCTATATGGTGGATGTTAATCAGTAAATATCCGGCTTGATTATTAGCTGTTATATCTTTTTGACTTTGGGTACGAATATAGGTAACTCTAACCATTAAATCAGTAGACAAGTCAAAACACTTGAAAGAGTCTTCGCTAATAATTTTCTTAACTTTTTTTTCTTTTTTGTCAATTGCTAACCCGCTTAAATCAATTCGATGCAAACTAAATTTAAACTGTTGCAAAACTTGTTGCATAGGTACTGATTCTGATTGAAAAAATACTGTTCGCAATGGCTCATGGCGTTCAATCACTCGACTAAACGCTTCCTCTGCAACATCCTCAGAAAAATTACCAAGCACTTCCATAGGCACAGGAATATTATAATGACTGCTACCTCCTTCAAACTGGTCAATAAACCACAGACGCTGTTGCGCAAAAGACAGTTCAGCCTGTGCACATGACGAAGATTTGATTTTCGGGATATTATTACCAGCAGATTGTTTTTTAATAAACCGTTTAATCTCATCTTTGTTATCAATAAGTGCCTGCTTTAAATCTGCAGGAATACCGCTCTTTGGTATTTCACATTTCAATTGCTCACCAGCAAGTCGAAGCGAAACACCATGCTCACGAAGCTGGCTTATTAAATCAACAATTGTCATTAAATTTTTTCCCATAAGTTAAATCTTTATTCTTATTTTTCTCAGCCCTAAAACTACAGTAGCAATGTCTCTGTTTCTTGTTCTTCAGTATCCATTTTTTCTGCAGCCTGATCACTTAACCACTGTTTGGTTTCAATCAGCTCTGCAAGCTTTGCTACAGTTGGCACTTCCAGCAGTTCTTTAAGATCCAGATTTACGTCATAGGCTTGCCTCAATTGATTAACAAGCGTTGCAGCAACTAAAGAGTGACCTCCAACATCAAAGAAATTATCATTAATACCGACAGGATTATAACCAAGTGCTTTTTCCCAATCTGACGCGAGAGATTTTTCAAGTTCAGTATTAGGGGTGACAAAATCAGTCTCTATTTCAGGGCGTGAATTTTGATTTTGTGAAGGTTCTTGCTCAGCAGGAAACTCAGGAGAACCTTTGTGCTCCATCGCTCTTATTAGACCAACCGTTGATACTTTCAGGTTCAAACGACTTGAACCAGAAACTTCAGTACATAGTCGTTCCAGTTCTTTTTTCAGTTCCAACACAGCAAGGATTTGATCTTGCTGTTTATCGTTAGACTCGCTGGAAAAATCGAAATCGACCTGTATATTACCTGTAGAGAAAACATCTTCTCCAGTGCATTTTTGTTTAATTTCGTCGGTATTTGATAACTCAATGTCAGCCTGAGAACTCGCCTCAAAAGATTTTTTTGGTTCAACCCAGAATTGTTTCCTTTCAAATGGATATGTTGGTAAAGGAATACGTTGGTGTTTATCATTACAATGGAAAGCATTCCAATCAGGCTTTACTCCTAAAGACCATAACTTGGCCAGAGCCATCAGGATCGTAACTTGCTCAGAGCCTTGTTGATTAAATTTTGGTAAAGATGAAATTACAAGTTTGCTATTCGCCCCATTATTACTAACTAAATTCAATTTTGATAAAGTTGACAAACTGCTGCCGGGACCGATCTCCACAAAAACACGAGACTCATCTTCTGCTAAATTCTCAATTCCTAGATTAAAACGAACCGTAGAGCGTAAATGCTCAACCCAATAAGCCGGGTCAATCGCCTGTTCATCGGTGATCCAATCTCCAGTCACGTTAGAGATAAATTCGATGTTCGGTTTGTTTAAAACGACTTTATCCATCATCTTTTTAAATTGTGGTAAGACTGCATCCATCATAAAGGAATGAAAAGCGTGTGAAGTATGAAGAAGCACCACTCCCACACCATTTTCTTCTAGCTGCTTGGTAACTCTGGAAATAGCTTCAGCGTGACCAGCAAGGACAGTCGCATGGGGACCATTGACAGCGGCCAAACTAACTTCAGGGTTTAAATACTGAGAGACATCTTGCTCACTCAAGGCGACCGAAATCATATCGCCCTGTGCTTGCATATCCATCAAACGACCTCTTTCAGCAACAATGCTTATAGCGTCCTCTAGAGAAAAAACTCCTGATACGCAAGCTGCCACGTATTCTCCAATACTATGGCCAATCATTGAGTCAGGTTTAACCCCCCAACTTTTCCATAATT
This sequence comes from uncultured Kangiella sp., assembly GCA_964578045.1. GTDB lineage: Bacteria > Pseudomonadota > Gammaproteobacteria > Enterobacterales > Kangiellaceae. Next base: position 10,975 of record CAZOBX010000075.1, read on the forward strand.
GAACCAATGCATATTCAGTCACAAACAAACTTAACTGGGCATATTGGGTATTCCTTAAGGGACAAGGTTCTTTTATTTTTTCCGGGTAAAGCAGAGTTAGAAAATTAAGTTGCAACTTATCTTGTATGATTGCTACGCAGTCATCCATTGCACGCTTGAACTCCGGTTGACTTTGATACAGGTTTTTAGCCATTTGTTGATATTGGCTACCTTGACCAGAAAACATAAAGCAGACAGAACGCTCAATAGTTTTCTGTCTATTTCGAATCACCTGGGTTTGAGCATCTTCCGTCAACTGTTTTTTTAGTTCACCTAAATCACTACACAATGCGGCAAATTTATATTCAAAAGTACAACGACCAACGTTTAATGTGTAGGCAACATCAGCCAGGTTAACGTTCGGGTGCTCTGCAAGATAACGATCTAAATTAGCTTTCATTGTCTCCAGCGCTGTGGCTGTTTTAGCAGACAATAAAATCAATTGAGGTTGGTTGCTTCGTTTGGTCTCAGTACGTTCGGGAGCTTCTTCAAGTATCATGTGAACATTAGTACCACCAATACCAAAAGAACTGACAGCTGCGCGTCTTGGTTGCCCGTCAACTTGCCATTCGCGAAGTTTGTCATTGACATAAAAAGGACTATTAGCAAAGTCTATTTTCGGATTCGGTCTTTCAAAATTTAAGCTTGGTGGTATTTGCTTATGTTGTAATGACAGCACAGTTTTGATCAAACTGGCGATACCTCCTGCAGTAACTAAATGGCCAATATTAGTTTTAACTGAACCAATACCGCAAAACTGTTTCTTGTTAGTGTGCTGGCGATATGCTTTTGTCAACGCGGCGATCTCAATTGGATCTCCAATATTAGTTGCTGTTCCATGGCCATCAATGTATCCGATGGTTTCTGGATTAACACCTGATACAGCAATCGCTTCAGCTATTACTTCAGCTTGTCCTTCAGGGCTTGGCGCAGTATAGCTAGCCTTATTAGAACCATCATTATTTACAGCAGTAGCTTTGAGCACTGCGACTATTGTATCGCCATCAGTCAACGCATCAGACAAACGTTTCATCGCAATAATACCGAGCCCACTACCACTTACCGTACCGCTAGCGCGCTCATCATAGGCTCTGCAATGACCATCATCAGCACCGATCCCACCTTCATGGTAATAAGTGGTGCCTGCCGTTGAAACACTTAAACTCACAGCACCGGCCAAAGCCAGATCAGTTTGATAATTCAATAAACTTTCTCTGGCCAGATGAACTCCTACTGCAGATGAGGAACACAAAGTATTGACATTGATACTTGGACCTTTAAACCCCATTTTATAAGAAATTCGAGTTGCCAGAAAATCCTTACTATTTCCAAGTGAGATTTGAAAAACCCCTGCTTCCTGTAGTAACTCGCGGTCAGGATATAAATTACTTTCCAGATAACCACTAGCAGCTGTCGAACCAAAAACGCCGACCCGTCCAGCGTAATGTTCAGTTGAATAACCCGCACGTTCAAATAATTCCCAACACTTTTCCAAAAACATTCTTTGTTGCGGATCCATAATTTCCGCTTCCCGCGGCGACATGTTAAAAAAGGCAGCGTCGAAAAGCTTTACTAACTGAGGATCAAGATTTGCTTCGGTCTTTATAAAATTGGGATTTTTCTTGAGGAATTCACCAAAACCATCCTCGCGTAATTTTTCATTGCTGACAGTTTTAACCGACTCAACACCATCTTTTAAATTGTCCCAAAAGGTTTCCAAATTATCTGCATCGGGAAAACTACCCGCCATAGCGATAATGGCTATATCATTTTCAACGTCTTCAGCATATTGATCGCTTAACTCATCATTGACTATCGGTTGTTCCGTCATTAGTTACTCCAAGTTATTAATTATATATTATCGCCGTCTTATTAGACGCGGCTTTTGGATCTTCTTTTTTTCATTGCCTGTTTCATTTTTACGGCACGTTTATCGACTTGTTCCAATTGAACATCAGGCGCGTCAAGCTGAGCATCGATAGATTCAGCAAGCTTTTTAATTGTTGGGAAGTTATACAAATCAGCTATCGGCACATTCTTGATGAAATGCTCTGAGAGCTGCGAGTGAATTTGCATCAACACCAAAGAATCACCGCCTAGTTCGAAAAAGTCATCATGGATACCAATCTTTTCTATACTCAGCATGTTTTGCCAAAGTTTTGATAACGTTTTTTCGCTATCCGTTTTACTGGCAACATAAGCATTGGATAAATCGGGTCGCGGTTTCAACTCGGCTGCCACCTGCTCAGCTGCTAATTTCATGTTGTCAAAATTTTGATAACGATCAATTTCAGCATTAAAATCCATTTTGGACACCACGACTGAACGGTTTTGTCCGCTTAAAATTTGGCCAAACGCGTTAACACCTTCTGTGGTCAATAGACCGTCTTTGATCCATTCATGAGCTTTGGAGTCAGTGTCTTCGGAGTCTGCTTTTGTTTTATCTGGTGTTTTAATCTGTTCGGGGATCACATTTTTCTGGACTATACCGTCTTCGCCAACTGTCGCAATTAAACGCATCGAAAACCCATTTATTTGAATCAAAATAACGCCATCCGGGTTATAAATCGTAACATCGTAACTGATGGTATCTTTTATCTCACTGGCAGTTGAGACGCACACTACATGGCTATAACACACACTGGTTAAAGGGCCGTACTGACGAATGCTGCGATAAAACAAAGGAATAAAAAATGCCGGTTTGATAAATGGCGTTAAAAATGCGGTAGCACGATCGAGTATTGCCGGATGCAGTTTATATTCATCCATTTCACTGATATATTCAGGCGCAAGCGCTAGTTTCATCACTCCCTCTTTTTTACCGACAGCCAATTGCTTAGAAAGATCCCAGCGTGGGCCGCAATCAACAGTTTTATTAAGCACTTCCTCTTGGATTGGCTGAACCATTTTAGCAACACACATTCTGGGATCATCGGTTGTCAGCTCGCCACACTGGTCGAACACTTCTGAGAGCGTTTTTGTAGCAGATACCTCTGTTGCCAATGGACGTACGATCCCTTTAGCGTTTTCAACTTTAGGCCCTTTACCAAACAATTGACTAGTGATCACAAACAGATAAGCGTCAGACTCTTTACTTTGTGGGGTGAACTCGGTGACTACTTCAAACCATTCATCATCTTGTGCCACCAACGGAGCTAGAAAATAAATATTTTCAAACTCACCAACGAGATCATTATGAAGATAATTAAAAGCTGCCCGAGCCATCTCTACATAAGTAGTTCCTGGAACTGTTGGTTGATCTAATATCCTATGTTCATTTAACACCCATTGAACCGTCGATGAGAAATGAGCCTTAAAACTGCAGCTCTTTTCAGACTGGTTAGTGACAACTCCTAATAGAGGATGAATTTTGGTGGTATAAGCAAATAGGCCATCTCTGGCAGTATTGACTGCCATGCCCACTTCTTTCCATGGATCCCAATTGATAGAAAAGACAAAATCAGTAGAGCTAAACAATCCGCTATAAACGCAAGCATCGAGATAAGCATTAGCGGCACAATAATCTGCCTGACCAAAACCACCCAAAATTGAGGTAATGGATGAACACAAACAAACAAAATCTGGATTTGATTCTTCAAGCGCTTCAGCCAGCAGCTGAGTACCATTGATTTTCGCAGCCAGCACATTATCGGCAGTGGCTCTGTCCTTTAATTGGATCGCACCTCCTCCAGGTACACCGGCAGCATGGATCACACCTCGAACTGGTCCATGAATATCGATGCTTTGTTTTACTGCGTCTTTGAGCTGTTCTGCATGACTAACATCTGATTTGATCACTAAAACCTGGCTACCCAATGCTTCTAGTGCTTGAACTGATCTGATTTTAATACTTGTCGCGTTTTCGGCGTCATGTTGCGACAACCACTTGGTCCATAAGTCTTTTTTCGGTAAGCCCTGTCTCGACAATAAAGTAAACTGTGCTTTTACTTTTTGGGCAATACCCTTAGCCAGAGATAATCCGATCCCTCCAAGCCCTCCAGTTATCACATAATGACCAGTCTCAACTAAATGATTTTCCATTTCGTTCGACTCATTAGCATCCCGAGTAACAGCAAGTTGAGGTTGAAATTTACGTAACCAACGATAAAAACCACGGTAGGCGACTAGCTGAGTTAAATCTTCTGCCATAAGCTCCGATAATATTGGCAAAAAGATTTGTTCTTGTATTTGTGCAGGGTTAGCAGGTAAACATAAATCGATGTTCTGGCATTCTATATTCGGATACTCCTGAGTAATTACCCGAACAGCACCCAGTAAGGTTGCTTTTTGTGGATCTATTTGCTCTAAGCCGCTAACAGAATGTAGATCGGTAGAAGCAACACAAAGGCGTATTAGCTTTTTCATCCCCATCTGACCAATTGTTTGGGCAAGATAAATTAAACTATAAAAACTAATATCCAAGGCATCATGATTTGTCATCGTATTCATTGAAGGCAACTTTGACAAATTTAATAGGTGAACGATGTTTTCAGGTATTGCCTGCAAACGAGTTAGCTCTTGGAAAAGCATGAGATAATCATTAGGTTGGGCCAATTTTATACTGTAGTGGTCGGTATCAAGCCGCTGGTAACTTTCACCATTTGACACAGTAATAACCCTTTTACCTTGTTCACGTAGCAATTTGCTAAGGCCCGCGCCATAGCCATCATCATCAATAAATAATAACCAATTGTCTGCCAGCGCCTGATTAGATAAAACAGATTTAATTGAGTTACGAGCCTTGTCTGTACGATACCAATCTGGAACGTAGAGGTAAGCTTGCTCACTATTTGAGCGTTGAAAAGGTTGGTCGTTGTCAAACTTAATTGGGTTTGGCAAAAATTGAGTACGATTAAACACATAACCCGGCAAAGCGAGACGTTTAGGTGATTTCATCTGATGGTTTTGAATTTGATGATAATATTGCCAATTTATCAACTGACCGGCCAAATGTAAGCGAGCCACAGCACTTGTTATGCATTGTAGCTCACTGGTATCTCCTGATTTTTTAGGCAACATTGTTATTACAACATTGTTACCCTTGTTCGCCTTATGTTGACGTACAAAAGTACTCAGAGTTTGCCCTGGACCAACTTCTATAAACAACAAGTCTTCCTTTTCGAGTAGAGTAGTTAACCCATTTGAAAACCGTACCCCTTGTCGTAAATGCTTGCTCCAATAGTTTTCATCTTCTAATTGCTCTGCAGAGATCCAGTTTGCCGTTAAATTGGATATATATGGGATTGAGGGTGTGTTTAATTGTTTGCTGACGACCGCTGCAGAAAATTCATCTAAGACAGGATCCATCAAAGATGAATGGTAACCGTGACTCGTCTTCAATTGTTTGCTTTTGATGGACAACTGCTCACATTTTTTAGCAAACAGTTCGACCAGTTCAGTATCACCTGACACCACACATCCATTTTCTGTATTGATGGCTGCGAGTGATAATTCAGCGGGCAATATTTTTATTAATTCTTGCTCACTTTGCGCTACAGCCAACATAGCGCCAGACGAGGTATTAGCCATCAGCTGACCTCGCAAAATCACTAACTCAAGGGCCGTATTAAGCTCGAATACTCCAGCTATTGTCGCAGCTACATATTCACCAATACTATGACCAATCATGGCCCAAGGGCTAATCCCTAACTCGATCAAATATACCGCCAGCGAATACTCAACAATAAATAGCAGCGGCTGAGTATATTGAGTCTGATCGATCAAGTTTTCGTGTTCGGCTGACTCCAGAAAAATATTTTTCAAGCGGCTGCTTAGCGAAAAATCGATCAAATCAAAACAGTTGTCAACAGTATTACGGAAACTCGCATGTGTTTGGTACAGCTGGACGGCCATTTTGTTATACTGAACGCCCTGCCCTGGAAACATAAAAATCACTTGGCGTTTTTTCGACGTACCACTCAGACAATTAGCTGCTTCTACGTTTGTTAAACCGTGAATTAATTGCTCAAAATTATCTCCTATTACCACCTGACGTTTTGGAAGGTGGTGGCGTCCAGTTTGAAGACAATATTCAATGTCATTTAAATCGGCCTGTGGATGAATCGATAAATATTCCGCCATTTGCTCTCGTTGAACAGCTAAAGATGACTCGCTAGTTGATGACAGTGTTAATATTTTTGATGGGGTGTGGTTAAGTTTTTGTGGTGAGGAGTGAGCTGATTCTTGACATAGTAATTCCTTATTCAAATCTTCAGCTGTTTCAATATACTCTTCCAACACCACATGTGCATTGGTTCCCCCAATACCAAAAGAGCTAACGCCTGCTCGTAAAGGATATTTCTCATCTTGCCAGGTTTGCAGTTTCGAATTCACCACAAATGGCGAATTATTAAAGTCAATCTCGGGGTTGGGTGACTGGTAATGAAGGCTTGCAGGAATTTGCTGATGTTTTAGCGATAACACTGTTTTAATCAGACCCGCAATACCGGCAGCTGAACCTAAGTGACCAATATTACTTTTAACAGAGCCGATACGGCAAAATCCTGTTGCTTCACTGGCAAACGCTGCTGTTAGCGCCTTTATTTCTATCGGATCACCCAGTGAAGTTCCTGTTCCGTGTGCTTCAATATAGCTAACAGTTTCGGCTTCGACCTCAGCCATTTCAAGTGCTGTCTGAATCGCCTGAACCTGACCTTTTACACTCGGTGCAGTAAAACCAGCCTTGTCGTTACCATCGTTATTTATTGCGGAGCCTTTAATCACAGCGTAAATATTATCTCCATCACTGATGGCATCTTCCAATCGTTTTAATACCACGATGCCTGCCCCATCACCGGGGACGGTGCCGCTCGCGTTAGCATCAAATGGACAGCAGTGACCGTCCTTTGAATAAATCATACCTTCCTGGTAGAGATGCCCGCTAATATCCGAGAGCTCTTGCTGTGAGGCAGTAGTCATCTTGACCCCACCCGCGAGCGCAATATCACAATCTCCAGCTATTAGTCCTTGTGCGGCCAAATGAACCGCAACCAGGGAACTAGAGCACGCAGTTTGTACTGTCAGAGCCGGACCGGTGAAATTGAATTTATTAGCTATACGGGTATTAAAAAACTCTTGACCATTTAAATTCCCGGCTTCATACATACCTGCAGCGCTATCAGTCGTACCCAGTAAGAACTGTGTGGCCCATTGAAGATTACTACCCACTCCACCGTAAATGCCTATTTGGCCAGCAAATTGATCTGGCTGACAACTCGCATCGGCCAGTGCTTGAAAGACACACTCATGGTAAATCCGTAATTGTGGATCCATAATTTTTGCTTCACGATGACTGTAACCAAATAGCTCACAATCAAACCCCATGCCCTCATTCACAACGCCTTTGGCTTTAATGTAATTAGGGTGATCAATCAATTGTTGTTCTATGCCTGCGGCCTGTAGTTGCTCATCGGAAAAAAAAGTTATCGATTCCTTTGAGTTTTTAAGGTTGTACCAAAACTGTTGTAATGTCTCAGCTCCAGGAAAACGCACTGCCATACCAATGATTGCAATTTCCAAATCTGTCTTAGGATAAGTTTGCTTACTCATGTATCGATTTCCTCTTCATTCTATTTCTCAATCGTCCTTTCGCTTTTGAAAGTTGTTCGGTTCTTTGTGGTTGTATCTGCGACTTTTTTTGAGTCCCTTTTTTTATAAAAGATGATAAAAGATTGACTGATGTGTAACTGAATAAATCTACCGGTGAAACTCTGTGACCTACATACTTCGAAATTTCACTCGATAACTTCACAATATCAAGAGAGTTCGCTCCCACTTCAAAGAAATTATCATCAATGCCTAGCTGTTTTATGTTGACTATCCGCTTAAAAGAACCACTAATAAATTCTTCCAATTGGTTACGCGGTGCGACAAATTTTCTGGATAATGTTGTTCGTGCGACCATAGGTGCAGGCAACTTATTAAAATCTTTTTTACCACTAGTGGTTAATACAAAATCTTCCAGCTTAGTAAAAACATTTGGGATCATGTAATCAAGCAGGTGCTCAGACAGGTATTTACGCAAGTCAGCGGCATCAACTTCATTAACACATCCGGCAATCAATACATAATAAGCAACCAGAACAGCTCTTTTTTCACTGCCAGATATAGTCTGGTGATGTAGCTTCACCAAACTATCAGTGATCAACGGATGGTTATTTAATACCGTTTCAATTTCACCCGGCTCGATTCTAAATCCTCGTAATTTAATCTGATGATCAAGACGACCAAGATGTGCAATATCGCCGTTGGGTAAATATTTTGCTAAGTCTCCCGTCGCATATAAGCGTTCTGAAATTGCAGACTCAGGGTATCTCCGTTTTAAAGGGTTATTGATGAACGATTGCTGTGTCAATTCTGGTCGGTTTTGATACCCCCGAGCTAAACCTGCACCACCAATAAATAATTGCCCTGGTACCCCCATTGGTACGGGCTGAAATTCATCGTCTAGAATATAAATTTGTGTATTGTCTATAGGTAAGCCAATATGAATATTCACCTGTCTCGATCCAGATAAACTCTCAAGTGACAAACGGCCACAGGATGACCATATTGTGGTTTCAGTCGGACCGTACATGTTCCATACTTGTTCGGTACAAGCGAGCAACTTGGTCGCCAATTCAGCTGGAATAGCTTCCCCGCCAGTCAGAACTTTCAACTGTGGCTGCCCCTGCCAACCAGAATCAATTAATAGTCGCCACACAGTTGGAGTCGTCTGCATCACAGTGATCTGATGCTGCTCCAATAGTTCTGCTAACCGTTCTCCATCGGTTGCTACCTGGTTACTGCCCAGTACCAAAGTCCCACCGCTGATTAATGGCAAGTACACTTCCAAGCCTGAAATGTCAAATGTGAGAGGCGTGACCGATAGCAAGCGATCCTTAACTGAAAAACCTGGGGTATGAACCATTGATAACAAAAAGTTTGTTAATGAGTGATGTTCAATCTCAACACCTTTGGGTTTTCCAGTCGACCCAGAGGTATAAAGTACATACACAAGTTGATTGGAGTTATGCGCTATTCCTAAGTTATCTGCGCTATAAATATTGGTATCCAACTCTGACAAATTAATCAGTTTTGCAATAGGTGCAGCAGTGGAATTGTAGTCATTGGATACAATCCATTGCAGTCCGGCATCCTCCTGGATATGCTGTAATCTTGCTTGCGGTGTTTGCGGATCTAAGGGTAAATAACATCCCCCCACCTTCTGTATTGCTAATAAACTCACAACCATAGCTGCTTCATGTTCAAGCATAATTCCAATACGAGAATTGACTCTCACACCTTGTTCAACCAAGTAGTGTGCAAGTTTATTTGCCCGTTGATTAAGCTCCTGATAAGTCAGACAATTTTTACCATCAATTAGTGCTGTTGCATTTGGCTGCTCTATTACTTTAAGTTCAAACAACTGGTAAACACAGAGATTTAATGGGTGCTTAACTCGTGTTTGATTAGATTGAGTTAATACTCGATGATAATCTGATGATTTCATCATTGATAACTTATTAATAACTTCATCAGGAAAGTTAATTAAACTAACCAGTAAATGTCCAAAATTATTGGCCATCTGTTTAATCGTATTACGATCAAATAAATCCGAGCTATATTCCCACTCAATAAAAAGTTGCTTGTCTTCTTCAGTTATATTCAAAGTCAGGTCGAATTTTGCCGAACTCCTTTTAATCTCTTTAGGAGTAATAGACAATCCAGGCAATATCAGATCATTTTGTTGGTTATTATTAAATAAAAACATTACTTGGAATAACGGACTAAAACTAGTGCTGCGTTGGGGTTGCATCTTGTCAACGAGCAATTCAAACGGCAGGCCTTGATGACTAAACGCTGCCAATATCATTTCTTTATTTTGCGACACCAACTGATTAAAGCTCATTGGTTGGTGCAATTGGGTACGTAATACCAGAGTGTTAATAAAACAGCCAATCAAAGGTTCAATGTCTTGATGACCACGATTAGCTACTGCTGTACCCATCAGAATATCGTCAGACAAACTGTAACGTGACAGCAACACAGCGAATGCCGACTGCAAGGTCATAAATAAGGTGACCCCTTTATTCAGGCTAAACCGATTTAAGTTAATAGTTATCATACTGTCGAGTGAATGCTGATAAAATTCACCGGCATTAGATTGCTTAATTGGACGAGCTCTATCTAACGAAAGGTTATGGCTTAGTGGTATACCGTTTAACTGTGCCAACCAGTAGTCTAAATTTTGTTTATGTTGTTGGTTATCTTTTTGTAATTGTTGATTTTGCCAAACACTATAGTCACGGTATTGAACAGGCAATGTAGGCAGTTCAATCTCAGTTTGATTGACTAAGCCTGCATAAATAGTACTAAATTCATTCTTCAATAAACTCACTGACCAACCATCGGCAGCAATATGATGAACATTTAGAAGTAATACATGGTGACGTGCAGCAAGCTTGAAAAGATGTAGCCTAATTAAAGGTGCTTGGGTCAAATCAAAACGATGCTGACAATGCAAAGTTAATAGCTTATCCAACGCCAGCTGTTGCTCAATATCTTTTTGCCCCGTCAAGTCAATCTCAATCAGTGGCAATTCAACATTAGGATTGAACTGCTGCATCACTTTATTTTGCTTGATAAGAAAACTACTTTTTAAAACTTGATGACGACCAGTGATTATTTCAAAAGCTTTTCGTAAAACCTCAAGGTTTAATTCACCATTTAACTGATACGACTGATACATATTATATGTCGCGGTATTACTATCGCTCAGCTGGTCAAGCACCCAAAGATTTTTTTGTTGAGTTGATGTTTCAACCAAACCCTCAGTCTTCACTTTAGGAATAGACGGGTAACCCACATCAACATTTGGCACCTGTCGTTCAGCAAATAGTGCCGACGAGGCTATAGTTGGATTAGCAAAGAACTCACCTAATGTAATGTCACAGCCCAGTTTTTGGCGAACCTGACTCAGGTAACTGAATGCCAGCAACGAATGACCACCGAGTTCAAAAAAGTTTGCTGTTACACTGATAGCTTCTGTATCCAATTTAAGTAGCTTCGCCCAAATTTCAATTAAAGCCTTTTCACTATCGCTTGTCGGCGCAATATATTCTCTTTGTAGTAAAGTACCATCGGGCGCTGGTAGCGCATTTTTATCCACCTTGCCATTCGGTGTCAGTGGCAATTCTTCCAACACCACAAAAGCAGAAGGCAACATATAATCGGGCAAGGTTTTTTGCAGGCTTTCGCGAAGTTCAAGGACGAACTTGGTTTCATTCAAAGCGTCCTCTAGCGCTTCAGTTTCTTTAGCCACCACATAAGCGACTAAACGTTTTTGACCGGATTCATCTTCTCTCGCTAAAACCAAACAAGCGGCGACACTTTCATTTTGCGATAAATGACATTCGATTTCACCCAATTCAATTCGAAAGCCGCGGATTTTTACCTGGTCGTCTATTCGACCCATAAATTCTAAATTACCATCCGGCAGATAACGCACTAAATCACCGGTTTTATATAAACGGTCATCAGGATTATCACT
>CAZOBX010000076.1:0-13219 GCA_964578045.1 uncultured Kangiella sp.
TAGGGTTAGTCATTCTAACTCAAAATTTCATAACAAAGAAGATGGTAGCTTATAGTCTTGCCCTTCGGGTGCTCAGCTAAAAAGCCTGCACCGCGTTACAACTCTTGGTAAGGGCTAGCCAAAGCTGGCCCCGCGAGCGGAGCGAGTGCTTTGGGTCTTGCCTTCGAGTTGTGCCTCGCCTAAGAGCGCCTACTTTTGGTGTTCAGGCATTTTAGCTAAGCACTGGAACCTGCATTTTGAGGAAGCACGGGTATAAAATCCACTCTGTCTAAAACCAGCTGTCCACCCGATCATCCAGGGTTGTCTGGCAACGTTTCAACTGCACATTATAAGTGGTTGCCCTTTTTTTTACTTTGGCAGCAACTTTTTTAAGCCAAGGCTTGCTTTGATAACTGCCGCGAGAATAACCGCCACGTCCTTCGTGATAAGCCAGATATTGTCCATACGCGTCCCACTTGGAAAGCTTTAATCGTTTTTGGCTACCATCGGTATACCAGCCGATAAAATCGATCGCATCTTCAAATTCATCGCGATCAGCACCCCAACTACCGGCCTGTTTCATATACTCTCCCCAAACCGGGTCTTGCGCCTGTGCAAAACCGTAGGCCGAAGAATCCCTCGGTAACGGAATAAAACCTAAAAACCAGTCTCTTTCTGGTTGGGCATCATCTACAAAACGGGATTCCTGATGCATAATAGCCATCATCACATAAATCGGGGTCCCCCACTTATGTTGAGCATCCCGGGCGGCTTCATACCAGTCAGTTTCGCCGAGGAAAATATCACAGAGATTATTGGGATTACTTGGGCGATAACTGGCACAACTGGTCAGATAAATAACCAGTAATCCGACAACAGATGTTTTAGACAGGATTTTAAGCATTAATCATCCTTTGCTTTTTTATTTGCTCTGCAAACATACTACCATAGCCATCCTTGATCAGTCGGCAAGCTATGAATTTTTATTTTAGGGTCTTTGGTTTATACCCATTTCTCCTCAAGATGCCTGATTCAGTGTTCAGCTAACGAGCTTAAACAAGGCGCAACTTGAAGGGAAGACCCAAAGCATTCGCTCCGCTCACGGGGCCAGCTTTGGCTCGTCCTTTTCGAGAGTTGCAGCGCAGTGTAAGCTCGTTAGCTGAGCACCCGAAGGGCAAGGCTATAAACAACCATCTTCTTCGTTATGAAATTTTGAGTTAGAATGACTAATTCTATAATTCCATGCCTCGAATATGATTGTTTATAGCCTTGCCGAAACAGGCATCTTGAGGTGAAATGGGTATATAATTCTATTATCCATACGAAACATTCAGGCTTAAACATTAATAATCGTCCAATAGGTATATTTGACTCTGGAGTCGGAGGACTGAGTATTCTCAAGGCTATCCATGAGTTGATGCCAAATGAAAATTTGATTTATGTAGCAGATAGTGAATTTACCCCTTACGGCAATAAATCCGAACAACTGATCGAGCTAAGAGTACTAGCAATAGCCGAGCATTTGGTTAAGCAAAATGCCAAAGCCATTGTGGTGGCCTGTAATACAGCCACAGCGGCGGCTGTTCAAACTCTGAGAGACACTTACTCAATCCCGGTGATCGGTTTAGAACCGGCGCTTAAACCAGCCTCTGAATATACCGCCAGCGCACGGGTTGGCGTATTGGCGACTCAATCGACTTTAGACAGTCAAAAATACCAGGATCTTAAGGACAGATTTGGCCAGCAACTTGAACTGGTTGAGAAAGCCTCGCCTTTATTTGTAGAGCTAGTAGAAAGCGCCCCTGTAATTACTAGACTGGAGTTAAATTTAATCGAAAAAGAACTTCAACCTTTTATTAATACAAAGGTTGATTCGCTGGTTTTAGGTTGTACTCATTATCCTTTTTTGACCCAAGCCATAACCCGCATTATGGGCGATGATGTCGCGCTGTTTGAAAGCGGATTGCCGGTCGCCAAAGAAGTACAAAGAAGATTACAAGGCAGTCTGAATCTTTCAACACGCACAGGCTCGATTGATTATTTTTCCAGTGATCCAAAAAAAGCTCAATCAGCATTCGATTTAATACTGGATGATAAAGTAAAGATCCATCAGTTCTAAACTCGCTCGACTTAAATCCTATGAAATTTTACCTATTAACCCATCAACGAGAATTGGGCAGAAAAAGCAATACCGGGCAACTGGTATTAGATTGCTTAGCCGACCACTTAACCAATAAAGCAGAACGAATTATCTGGGACCGGGTTAACCCTGATCCGCAGTTAACAAGACTAGTAAAAGACCATCAAATAGCGCTGATATATCCTAAAGATGCGAGTGAGAACACCCATATGCAGCATTTTGAGAATATTCTTATCATCGATTCAACTTGGCAAGAAGCAAACAAGATCTACAACCGAAGCGCTTATCTTAAGCACATAGCCAAATTCACTATGACCGACCATGCAAAATCAAATTATCAATTACGCCGAAATCAGCCAGAAGGAGGCTTATGTACAGCAGAATGTGTGATTGAAATATTAAGGCTGAGGGGCGAGAAGCGCCTTGCGGAAAATCTGACACAGAGTTTTTCAAAGTTCAATTTGCGCCGATAACCTATATTTTCATTTAAATCATAGCTTTACACCTACCGACCGCCTATGTGGCTGCCAACTTAGTCAATCCAGATAAATATTTAATTTCAGATAAGTTAATTTTCCTTTGAAATATTTAACGATACGCTCTATTATATAATCACACCATTAACCACATTTATCGATAGTATGAGCGCTTATGGCTAGAATATCCAAGAAAAAGCAACAACAAACTCGATTAGAAATTATCAACACCGCTATCGAGTTGTTCTCCGAACAAGGATTCGATTCAACCACGATGAAGCAAATCGCTCGAAAAGTGGGAATCGGCGATGCGACCATTTACAAATATTTTCCTAACAAAGACAAGTTAGTGTTCGCTTACTATCATACAAGAGCAGAACAATCTGTCGAAGAATTCCTTAATGAAGATGAACTTGAATACCATACACTACAAGAAAAACTACAATTACTGATCGATATTTATTTGGAAAAGATGTTACCGGACCGAGAGTTCGTAGAAACGAGCTTAAAAATGATTATGAAATCACCGAGTGTATTGTTTGAAGATATCACCCCGGTGCGTAAAGAATTTGTCGGAGTGATCCAGGACATGCTAATCGAGGCAGAAAAATCGGGCGAAATAGCCAAGTCCCCGTTTACCGCCTACACCGCTAAATTAACCAACGATTTTATTTTGGCGGTTTTGCTTTATTGGATTAAAGATGATTCCGATGAATTTAGCAACACCACTCAAATGGTAGATATGTCGCTCTCTCTAGCAGTAGAGATCTTAAAAACAGGTATTGTTAGCAAAGTCACTGACCTGTTGGGATTTTTTGTGAAGGCTCATTTGTTTAAATTTATGGGTAGCGGAATACTTAATCGTTTGCTCCTGTCAAAATCCTTTCCGAGCTAACGTTTTTTTAGAGCCTCAGTCGCTGAACTTCTGTCCTTTTTAACTTTTGAACTACTGATTAATGGAAAAGTATGATGTCAGAATCTAATAACATCCCAATATCTAAATTTAGGCGAACCAGCATCACTGGATTGACAGCCGCAAAAATTGGACTCAAACATGCCGGTTACAAAGCAAAAACCATGTTTTTAGGCAAAGAGAAAAAACAAAGTATTAAAAAATCACATGAAGAAAATATCGGTAAGCTAATTTTCACTGTGTTAAGCCAGCTAAAAGGCACCGCATTAAAAGTCTCTCAGCTGTTGAGTATGGAAGCGAATATTCTGCCAGATTCGATTCGAGAAGAGTTAAATAATGCCTGCTATCAAGTACCTCCAATCAACCGAGCGCTGGTCAGAAAACAGGTCGTTCAAGAGCTGGGAGTCAAACCGACTGAAGCTTTCAAATATTTTAATCCGCAGGCATTTGCTGCCGCCAGCATAGGTCAGGTCCACCGAGCCGAAACACATGACGGTAAATTGGTAGCGGTTAAAGTTCAATATCCAGGTATCGCCTCGACCATTGAAAGCGATATGAAAATTATAGAAAAATTATTCTGGACGCTTTCCAAAACAACTAATTTATTACCCGATAAAAAGGTGATGAGCTTAATGCTGGAAGAAATGCAGGAACGACTCACCGAAGAAGTTGATTACCATATCGAGGCGGATAACTTGCGTTGGTTCCAAAAACAAGTCGACTTACCTGGAATTACCATTCCTGGTGTGGTGGACGATTTATCGTCCAAACGAGTTTTGACGCTTGAAATGTTAGATGGTTTGCATTTGAAAGATTGGCTAGCCACCAACCCCGATCAGCAAAGTAAAAATCGTATTGGTCAGGTCCTGTTTGACTTTTTTTGGTACTCGGTTTTCACCCTTAAGAAGATCAACGCCGATCCTCATCCCGGCAATTTTTTATTTTTACCCAACGGTAATCTTGGGGTACTCGATTTTGGTTGCGTGCGAAGTTTAAGTGTTGAGTTTATCGAGCAGTTTGCAAAACTGATCCCCGCCGTAGTAGCCGTTTTTTATGACAATCAACCGAGTGAAAAACTAAGAGCAGCTTATCAGTCGCTTAAGATCCTTTCCACAGATACCACTCAGCAAGAATTCGAAAAAAAGGTACTGCCCACCATCGGAAAGTTTGGCCAATGGTTCGGCCAAGCCTACGCCACTGAATACTTTGATTTCAGCCAAAAATCGCCTTGTCCCGGTAAGCCAGACGATGACAACCTTCGTGCGGTAAAACTGATCGATGGCATGTATCAGGAACAAATGTGTTTTGATCGTGCTCATCTTGGTTTGATGAACCTGTTGGCAGAAATCGGTGCGGTTGTGAAAACTGATTGGCAGAAATTTCGACATATTGAAACAGCTTGAAACTGAATCCAATAATTCAAAAAATAGTTTTTACATCTAAATTAAAGGAATTCTTATGCTTCTATTTGCAGCCATCTTATTGATCAGTATTGGATTAATTCATTCTTATCTAGGTGAGAAATACATTCTAATCCGACTCTTTAGGAGAGATAATTTACCGCATCTGAGAGGAAGTGATTGGTTTACTAAACAAACCTTAAGGTTTGCCTGGCACATTACTAGTTTGGCTTGGTGGGGGTTTGCTGCAATTTTATTAGCCATCACAAATAACAGCGAAAATATGGTTAATGATATACTGCTGATTACCGCATTGGTCTTTCTAGCCAGCGGTATAGTTTCGGTTATTTTTTCAAAAGGAAAACACTTATCCTGGATTGTTTTCTTTTTGATTAGTGGCTTAAGTTATTACCCGTTACTTTCAAATTAATTTTTTTGTCCATGCACTTTCAAAACTAGGGTTGCTCACTTTCATACCATTCATATTGTTAACGCGTTAATTAAACATGTTAAGATCAAGATATTTTCATCGACATCAATATTTATCAAATAATATTTTCTAGTTGGTCATTCCCTGTCAATAAAAAACTGTAACATTTTAATTCATGCTGTCTCTAATTCTAAGAAACCTGATTTATAAAATAATTTATGGGAGGCATTCGAGCATGAGATTTTTAGCAGGTCTATTAATAGTTTTGTTTTCTGTTGCGTGTGGTGGCGGTGGTGGCGGTAGTAGTAGTAGTAGTGAACCAGATACTCAAGGATCATCAAGTTCAAACGACTGGCTTATAGATACTACTTTTGTTCGTGATGGCGGACCTGGCAAAGATGGTATTCCTGCGCTCGACTCTCCAACTTTTATTACAGCCGAACAAGCGACTTTTATTTCTGACTTTGAATTAGTGGTAGGAACCAATATAGAAGGGGTTACAAGGGCAATACCACATAAAATAATGAATTGGCATGAAGTGCTTACACTTGAAACGGAAAACAAATTTCACGCATTTAGTTATTGTCCTCTAACAGGCAGCGCAGGACTTTGGAATGTTCCTGAAAACTTCACTAACAAAACCTTCGGCGTATCGGGACTTTTGTATAATTCCAACCTTATTTTATACGATCGGGAAACGGATTCTAATTGGCCACAAATGTTAAATCAATCCGCAAACGGTTCTTTACAAGGTCAGACTTCAGAAACTAATGCAGTCATTGAAACCACATGGGGAAGCTGGAAACAAATGTATCCAGACACTCTTATTTTATCCGCCAATACGGGATTTAGTCGGGACTATCAGTTATATCCTTACGGTAGTTATCTATCGGACACAAATCTATTATTTGATGTAGCTAATAGCGATGACAGACTACACCTTAAAACACGGATATTAGGCGTACTTGGAAATTCTGTAAATAAAATTTATGAAATAGCAGACTTTAATAATGGCATCCATATTATCAACGAAAGTCCCAGCAATTCACCCTATGTGGTGGCTGGTAGTTCGGATCTTAATTTTGCGATTGCCTTTGATTCAACTTTAGCAGACGGTACTCAATTAACCTTTACGCCGCTTGAGGCGGCACTTCCGATAATCATGCAAGATAATGAAGGAAATCAGTGGAACATCTTTGGGACAGCTGTCAGCGGCAACCGGACTGGCGAACAGTTAAAGATGCGCAGCGATTATATTGCTTTTTGGTTCGCCTGGGTTGCAATCCATCCAAATCCTGTAATTCATCAATTTTAACGATAGCAATTTAACCTCTAATTTTGTTGGATCGTTCTATTGACGATTTCGTTTATTAAAAAAGATAGTTAAAATGAAGAATAAAATACTCATTGGTTTGATTGGTTTAAATCTTATAAACATTTCAACGATTGATGCTGCGACCTGTTCTTGTGCGGGCGTGAGTCTATCTAATACCGTTAGTTTGACGGATTTTGAAGCCGGTCAATTTCAATTCAGTCTTGCTTATACTAATATTGACATTAGCGATCTTGTATCAGGAAGTAATGACATAAATGATGAGACGGGTCGATTTAGAGAAACTGATAGCTACATCATACAAGGAACTTATGGTCTTAATGATACCTGGGCATTAACCGCAATCATTTCACAAATTGAACACAACAGAAACATTGCGATAAGCAATACCAATGTGGAAACTTCGAATGGGCTTGGCGATAGTTTATTAGTTTTAAGCTATGCACCGCAAAAAATTGACCCTTTTACCAAAGATGAGTGGGCATTTGGGTTTGGTTTGAGAATTCCAACCGGCGAAAATGATAACGGCAATCCTATTGTGTTTGCTGAAGACCTTCAACCAGGTCAGGGTGCTTGGGGTGGCTCGCTTTGGTTTCATTACGCTCACGTATTTGATCAGAAAGGAACATGGAAATTATCTGTTGATTCAAACTATGCGCATGTTGGAGAGAATGACAGAGAATATTCATTCACCAATGAATGGAACTTAAGCAGTGGTATTAATTACTCTGCAAACGACCAATGGAGCGGAGGCGTATCGATTGGTTATCGAAATGCCGATCCCCATACACGTTTTGGTAGTGACTTCCCTAATACCGGAGGAAGCTGGTTAGATTTTACAGGTAGCCTGCAGTATTCGTTTTCGCCATCAACTAGCATCGGCTTGTCCACCACAGTACCGATTAGTCGCGATTTGAATGGCTCGCTTCAATTCACAACCAAACGATCAATAACACTATCGATTAGCCATCGACTAGGCCAATGAAACCGTTTTTATTAACAATATTGCTGATGGTTTCATGTTCTTGTTTTGCGAACGAAGACGCCAATCTTTATCGATTTCAGGGCACTGAATTTAGTTCAAATGATGCCGTTAATTTTGAAAGTTTAAAGGGTCAAATTATCTACGTCGATTTTTGGGCTTCCTGGTGTCCTCCCTGTTTGAAATCCATTCCTTATATGGAAAAATTACACTTTCAGTTCGCGGGAAAAAACTTCAAAATAGTAGCTATAAATATCGATGAAAATAAAAACGATGCAATTCATTTTTTAAAACAACATCCGGTTTCCTTTTTGAATTTATACGATCCAAAAGGAAAGATAGGAAAGCAATTAAAAGTAAAAACAATGCCTACATCTTTTTTGTTCGATAAAAATGGAAAGCTATTGTTTCGGCATTCGGGCTTTGATGAAGAGTTCGCTAAAAAACTCCAAAACTCATTACGTCAACTCCTGGAAAAATCCTAAACCGGATGTTTTTGATTGCTTAATAGTAGAGTCTCGGAAATAAGCGGATATTCCTGCTAAAAATCAAAAAGGCCAATAACAGAGTCAACAAACCCCGATATTGGCTTTTATACAACTTATAAAACCTAGTGTCGCATTCTATTTTCCAGATCTAACTCTATTTTGATTAATTTCTCTATGTTGCCTTTAATTGCAGAGAAATTTCGATTTTTGTTATTCTGCACTTTCTGCACTGGCAACTCCACCGGTCTTTCTGCAATTTTGTTCCAGTAGCGGTTGTCGGTTATACCCCACAAAAACGCTCTGTCATCAAGAAAAGAAGTATCGAAAAAACGATGAATATGGCGCATATAATAGGCATTATCTTCAGTCACCTGATGAAGCACCCATTCTCTTTCATGGAATAACAAACTACAGTCTTCACTGGTAACCGGATCGAATGAACTTGCCTCACAATAATTGCCGGTTGAGCGAGAGCGGATTCTGCGTATTACAACGTTTCCATCGCTATTGATCATCCAACGGGTCGGTATTTCCCATATTTCATCAACAGTAAGAACACCATCGAGGTTAAAATCAACTGCGAAGGCTTGCAACCCCGAACCATCCGCATTAATTTCTACCCAGAAATAATCAAGATTAGTAGCAAAAATATGTCCTAGATCATAAATCCCTACTGCATTTTCCTCAGTCCAAGACGCTTCTCTTAGTAGCATGTTATCAGAGGTCGTGTGGGTAAAGGCAACACCTGAACTATCCACATCACCATTAAGCATATTAATTATTGGCGTTTTACTATTCGCTTGCAGAAATACAATATCTGTATCTACGCTACCTTCATCGCCGTCACCAGGGAAAATCAAGTGACCTCTGTCATCGATACTCCAACTACCCACAGACTCTACATGGGTCGTCGTACCATCACCAAAATAGGTAGGGAATTGAATGGCTACATCACCGCCCGTGGTCAAATCGCCACTAAAGACCACTTCAAGTGCGTTTCTTGTGTGGAAATCTGGTTGACCAACTGGATTAACAATATCTTCATATACGGTATCCGTTGGCAAACTGTAATCTACATTCAGCAGTAAGACATCCGCAGCATTTATAATGCCTTTTTCTTTGACAAAGTTACTAACAACTTCGGTTGAAGTAGAGTCGCCATCGACAAGTTCACCATTAGGATAATGGAAAAACGAATGGGTAGTATTCAATATCAGATCGTTTTCCTCTGTTTGAGTGATCCATCGTAGGCTTGAACGGGTTTGAATAAGATGTGTTTCTACTTGTGAGCTTGTACCACCGTTATCCAGAAACGGAAATGACACGCTTCTTAGCCAACCGTCACCATAGGTGATTTCTATACCTGTATCTGTTGATTCCCAGGTAAAATCATGCCCGGAAAGATTGGAACTGTTATATCCGGTACCATCTTCATAAATAGCCAATCGATCACCGGGTCCAAAACTATTCGGCAGGATTTGATAGTAGGTATCTATCACTGAAATTCCGTTGTCCACTGTACCGCCAAACACATCATCATCCGCCATAATTTCACTTTGCGCTTGAGTAAAGATTTCCCCCGCATTAGCTTGTGCGTTGTAAACATATTCACTGGCTATATCCAAACTACTCACCAGCTCAAAAGTATCTTCGACGCCATCCGGCAAGGCTAACTCAGGGTTTTGGGCTGAATAATCAATGACCAATTTGATTGCCGTCGCCAAAGGTATCACTAATGAAGAATCGAGCCCTTTGGAAGCTTCCACAAATTGAATTGAATTGGTTATAGCTAGCTCACTGTTAGCATCTTCCATTAAAGCAGCTATCGCAGTCGTCATGTTGGTCACATTCACACCAAATAGCTCGTTCTTAGTGACAACATCATCACCTCCGCTGGCAGCATCAACCGTCGCAAAATCGCCTAATAATGAAACCAGTTTAACCGGACTATTCGTTTCTGCGCCAGTTGCTGTTACGTTGACGATCTGATCAGAATAGGAATCATCTACCAACAATTCAACTGAGTAAACACCGTTTTCATCTGCCGTAGCGGTAAAAGATTGATCGCCAACGCTCACATTAATATTGGCATTAAGAATTGGGCCGTCGGTTACCAACCCGGTAAGTGTTACACTCAACATGTTAGCAGTAATTGATACCGTAACATCGGCAGAAGACGTTGCTCCGTCATCGTCTGTAACAGTTACGGTAAGCACCATTTCTGAATCTTCAGGAACAGCGGGGGCTAGAAAATTGACTGTGGCAGAATCAACGCCACTTAGCTCTGCAACCGTTCCGGATTTTTGGGTCCATGCATAGTTGACTATAGTACCATCGCTATCCTGGCCATCCGCGGTGATTGATACACTTGAGCCTTCGAGCGCTGTTTTACCTTCAACGGAAACACTTGGCGTAACGTTTTGGGATCCGGGATCTGGGTCTGGTGTACCACCACCCCCGCCACCACAGCCTGCCAATGCGAAAAACACTGCTCCGAATAGAGCGCTGTACCCAAATTTAATAGAATTCATCTTAAACTCCCTGTAATAGTTATTTTTATTTCTGACATCGTCCTAGTAGGAACTGGTGGTAAGATATCTCATTAGGAGGTATAGAATCAACATAAAAAAAACCTGGACAACCAAAGTTTTTGTTTAGCCACTACTGGCTCAAGTGCTACCAACTTTTCTGAACCCTAGCCTAGAGCTCTATCTACCAACCGTCGTTAACCTCGCTAATTATTGAAGTTAGATATATTTCTCGGTCTATAATGTGAATATGTACGTGATTCGAGTTGACAGAATTAGCAGCATATTCCTAACTGATGGGAGTCGTAGTGGCTAATTCATCATTGGTGGACAATGGCCACTATTCCAGGGAAATATTTCCCGATCCATCTTCTTTAAGAATAATTCGGTCGCCGGCGATGGAACCACTTTCCGCAATCTGGTAATAAATATCAGCGATGGGGATCCCGTTATAGGAAGAGCCGCCAGATACCACTTCATCATCCGCAAAAATTTCGCTCTGCGCTTGTGCATAGGCTTCTGCTGCATTGGTTTGTGCATTGATGACATATTCGCTGGCAGCATCCAAGTTACTCACCAGAGCAAATGTATCGTCAATACCATCAGGCAAAACTAACTCAGAGTTTTCAGCTGAAAAATCAATGACTAGTTTGATGGCTGTCGCTAAAGGAAGTACTAAAGACGAATCGAACCCTTTAGCAGCATCAGAGTACTGAGTACTATCGATGATCGCTTGATCATTGTTCGCGTCTTCCATTAATGCCGCCGTTGCAGTCGACATATTGGTGACATTGACGTTAAATAATTCATTCTTGGTCACAATATCATCGTCACCGCCGGCACTATCAACGGTTGCAAAATCGCCTAGCAATGAAACCAATTTAACCGGGCTTTCAGCTTCTTCACCTGTTGCAGTCACGTTAACGACCTGATCAGAATAAGAATCATCTAGAGAGATTTCAACTGAATAAACACCATTTTCGTCTGCCTTAGTGGTAAATGACTGATCGCCAACACTCACATTGATATTGGCATTCGGAATAAGACCACCGGTTATTAATCCGTTGACAGTTACACTCATTATATTGGCAGTAATAGATACAGTAACATCGGAGGAAGCTGTTGCGCCATCATCGTCAGTCACGGTAATAGTAAGTACCATTTCTGAATCTACAAGCACAGCCGGCGCTAAAAAATTAACAGTGGCAGAATCAATGCCACTCAGCACGGCTGTGGTTGCCAATTTTTGTGTCCAGGCATAACTGGCGATAGTTCCATCGCTATCTTGACCATTGGCGGTGATTGAAACACTGCTCCCTTCCAGTGCTGTATTACCTGAAACTAACACAAACGGGGCGACATTCTGAATTTCGAATTCAGACTCCAGCAGACTGTCATTGACGTATTTGTAGCTAGTCAGAGTTATAAGTGTCATTCCAACGATTACAGCGTATACGTTTTTTGCAGATTTCATCCTGTACTCCTTGTTTTAATAATAATCATGTCACGTATTGACGTTTTTTATCTACGACAAAGGAGTAGTGCATTACACCTAACAATTATCTCACCTGTAGATATATTTTTTCTATTGGTTGGGATTAGAAATCTGTTAAGTACGAATTCAACAACTAATATGGTAGACCTACTAAGCCATTAGAGCATTTAGTCGATTTCTCGCCCGATGTAATACACGATAAAAATGAGGCCTTGCCATTTGAAATTCTTCACATAACTGATCAATCGTTTCATCATTAAAAAAACGCCGCGTTAATAGTTGTCTATCGCGTTCTTTTTTTAGCTGAGCTATCGCTTTTTTGACATTTTTGATTTTTTCAATCGATGCGATTTTCTCAAAACAACCTTGAACAGAAAACTGGCGCTTTTCCCATTCGGTGTTAGTTGCATATCGTTTGGTTATCCGCTGACTACGCCAAATCTGGAACTTGAACGCTGAGAAAAAATAACTACTAATGGCGGTAGCACTATCAATCCGTCCTGCTCGAAGAGCACTTAATAACGAAATAGCAGCTTCCTGAGAAGCGTCATCAACATCCTGCTGTGAATATCCACGGCGTTGAAAATAACTTTTATAGCGATCGATGAAATGACGACATAAGTGGTTCTCAGCTTCTTTGTCGCCATCGGTAGCCTGTCTAACCCAAGTTTGTAGCTGTTTACTTAGTTGTCGAGAATGCTTCATCGTTGTTCTCCGTTAGATTTCTTGTTGTGACTAAATCTAACGGAGAATAACGAATTATGCTTATCCATAGACGCCAGAAGTTTTACTAGCGGCGACAAAATTAAGCGATTTGACTCGCGGCGACGTTCTTTTGTCTGAACACGACAAGTGCCGAGAAGTTTGTTTGGAAAATCAACTATTTGATATTGGAAGGTGCGACTCGATAAAATTCTTTAAAGGCTCGTGAAAAATGAGGAAGTGAGTTAAAACCAACCGCATAACAGGTAGATGAAACCGATTGCCCTCTTAGCAGCATTAATTTTGCTTGATGAAGACGGAACCTTTTTATAGTGTCCGTGGGGGATATCCCA
>CAZOBX010000076.1:13229-22273 GCA_964578045.1 uncultured Kangiella sp.
CAGTGATAGCTTTTAACTTTCTCTGCAACTGTCGTTCACTCATCGCAAATTCTTTGGCAAAAACGGCAATTGTGAACTCCGAATCGGCGAAGTGATTAATCAAAATCTGATTGAGTTTGCCTGTAAAGCTGCGATCTTGTGCATCAATTGGTGCAGCTGTATTTTGATCATGAAAGTTAAACGAGAATTTTTCGCGAAGTAAGCGGCGACTAGCAAGTAGATTGTCTATTCGCTGGCAAAGCTCCATTTCATCAAAAGGTTTGGTCAAATAGTCGTCTGTGCCGGTTTGCAATCCTTCAAGACGGCTATATTGAGAGCCTCTTGCAGTTAAAATAAGAATGGGGATATGATTGGTTACAGGGCTATTTCGTAATTGTCGTATCAACTCGAAGCCATCCATTACTGGCATCATTGCATCGGTGACAATCAAATCAGGTACTTGTTCGATAGCGATAGGTAGCGCTTTCGCACCGTTGACAGCAGTCATACAAGTGAAAGACTGTAAAACGCTAACGATATAATTTCGCATATCATGATCATCATCCACTACCAGTATTTGAGTATCAATATTCTCGTTTGCAGTTTGTTCACTCGATAGGCCATCATTATCAGATAAGGATTCTGCATCTTTTTGCAGACTTGGAAGAGTATCGATAACCGTCTGATTAGAACTGTAATCAATATTCACAACGGGTTTTAGCTTGGTCTGCTCCAATAGAATCGTAAATATAGTCCCTTTGTTGAGCTCACTTCGAACCTTAATCGAAGAACCATTTAGAATCACTAATTCTTTAACCAACGCTAATCCAATCCCCGTCCCTACAATAGCCTTACTATTGTCTACCCGAGAAAACCGCTCGAAAATAGCACTTAGATGACTTTGTTCGATACCGATACCAGTATCAGATACCACTAACTCCAGGTCATCATCGTTTTGGCAATAAAAATGAACTTTTCCACCGGGCCGGTTGTATTTTATTGCGTTCGAAACCAGATTGGTTAAAACACGCTGTAACGATTCGGCATCAAATAGAATAGCGAGTTTAGTATCTATTTCATTAATCAAGTGAATCTGTGACGATGTTGCTATTGGTTGAAAGTCTGATAGTATTTCATCAACAAATGAAGAAAGATTTATTGAAACCGTTTTTATTTTCTTTAGCCCTGAATTAAGTCTAGAAATGTCTAGCAATTGATCAATCAGGTTTAGAAGTCTTGCCGCATTTCGATTAACGGTCCCCAATTGTTTTATTGTCTCTTTCTCCTTTGATAGCTTTAATAACCTTCTTACTGGACCTAATATTAAAGTCAGGGGAGTTCGAAATTCATGGGAAATATTTTCGAAAAAACGAGTTTGTTCTGAAGAAACTTTGTCGAGTTCCTGATATTGGGTTTCAATTGTTTCTTTTTGTTCAGCTATTTCTTCGGTTCTTTCTAGCACTAGATTTTCTAGCTCGATGGAACGCTGTTTGATTGATCGAATACGCCAACTGTATATTCGATAAACAATCAAGAATGTTGTAATTAAATATATTGCATAAGCCCAATAGGTTTTCCAAGGTGGTCGTATGACATTAAACTCAATCATAGCTAACTGACTCGACCAAGGAGCCTTATCTGTATTGGCTCGTACGCTCAAGCGAACACTACCATACTCTAAATTCTTATAAATCAGGCTAGAATTTCCTTTCATATTGAGCCATGCAACATTGTCATCAAATCGGTAACTAATTTGATTTAAGTCACCGTTAGCAAGATGAATCGATTTAAGTGATAAGGTGATAGGAAAGTCGTCATAGAAAAGAGACAAAGAAGAACTTTCTTTCGAATTACCACTAATAAGTGTCAACTGTCCTCTTGTACTACTGGTCACACTAATTTGTGGAATGGCTTGTTTCCTTCGTTTATTGATAATATCAGAAGAAAAAATATTAAATCCATTAACCCCCCCAAAAACGAGTTCGCCTTTGCTCGCTAAATAACTCGCCCCGATATTGAATTCGTCCTCTTGTAGCCCATCGTTTAAGGTAAAGGATATCATCTTCTTTGTTTTGCGGTCTATCGCGTAAAGGCCGTCATTGGTACTGGCAAAAATGGTATTGTTTTGTATTATTAATCCATTTATATGTTCGTTTTTTAGACCTTCGCTCACAGTGATACTATTGATCGTTCGATTTTTACTATTGAAAATTAGAATGCCATGACCCGCAGTACCAATCCAATACTCATCACTTTCGACTTGGATGAGGGTGTTATAGCCTATGTCTAAAAGAATACCCTTTTCATCAACTAGATCTGAAAGTTTTTTAAAGTAGTCTTTCTCTGGATTATATAAGTATAGCTCTTTCGATGTTGCTAACCATATTTTCCCAGAAACATCTCGATATACTTCGTATATAGTATTGGATTCTAAGGAATGTTTCTCTCCATTACTTTTACTATAAATTTTGCAATTGTTTTTATTGAGCCTGATAAGACCATTGTTTTCAGTGCCGATCCATGTATCGCCATAGGCTTCTTGAATGCTATATACATGTAAAACCGGAGTGTTACACCTATCGGCTAACTCAAATGTTTGAACACTCAAACTGTCTAAATTAACGCGGTCGATTCCCGCGTGATGCCCAACCCACATAGTGCCATCTGAATGAGGGTATAGACTGTATATGGAGTTGTTTCGAATATCTTCAGAATTCGATTGAATCGAGTTCTTTTTGGGGTTTACAAAGTTTTTAATATGCTTTCCATCGAAACCATAAACACTAATGCCATCATGATGGGTTCCCAACCATAGACGTTTTTTGCTATCGCTAGTAATCTGCGAAATACTATTTCCTACCAAGCGATTTATAGTGTTTTTTCTAACATGTTTCCAATTGTTTTCGAATGAACTATATCTTGCGATCCCTCCATCGGTACCAACCCAAATATTTTCGAAACTATCCTCATAAATCGAAAAAACATTGTCACTCGGAATTGATAGTATGTCGAGTTTGTCGTTAACAATGTGCTCGATAAGATCGTGATTTTCGTTTATTACAAATATGCCCGATTGATAAGTACCAATCCATAAATCTCCATTTGAGGAGTTGAGTAAACTATAAATACTGGAATTAATCACGAATTCGTCGGCTAATAACTTATTTAATTTTTTGCTGAGGGGACTGTAATAATATATACCTTTCTTGCCTCCCAGTAGGATTTTATCATTCCACAATGTCAGGGAATAAAAGGCGTCGTAGTCTTCGATGGAGTTTAGAACCGCGCTTCCCGACTGGGTGCTAATTTCAACCAAGCCATTTGAAGTGGCGAGCAAAATCAGATCATCCAATATCAAAGAATCATATATTTTATCACCTTGCTCAAAGGACGCTAAATAGGTGATCTTTTTTAGTTTATGGCTAGCTTCCAGACTAAATAAATAGCTATTTTCATCGATAAAATAGAGAGAATTGTGATTTCCAGAGGCTATTTTTAGCGGTGGTAAATCCAGAAGTGTAAAAAAACCGCTGGCGCGAGAATATTTAAAAATATCGCCTTTTTTATTTTCTACGAATATATCGCCTTGTTCATTGGCAATCATTTTGACGACTGGCGACGGTGAGCCTGAGTTCACCTGATAGGAAATAGTTTCATATCCATCGTAGCGTATTACACCATTTTGTCCTGCCAACCAAAGATGCCCATCTTTGTCCTGCACGATGTCTCTTACTATTCCTTTAATAAGAGACTTTTTCCATGTATAGCGCTCGAATCGAGAGTCCGAGAGCCAGTCACTATTTGCTTGTAGATAATTCCCTACAAAGGCAAATTGTCCGATAAGAATGATTAAGTAAAGTTTAAGTAAGCGCATATTTATGAGATGGCATTTCACCCTGTTTCGGTACTTCAAGAAAAACTGCAGCCATATTCAAATCTGCTCGAATTAACATTTACCTGATTTTAAGACTCATCTAAAAGCACCTATAGGACATTTTCCCGCTTTAAGCAAATAGGAGAGTTTCCTGTCTACACCGTATTCCTCATATGTGTAATCCCAGAATCTGTTAATTTTGTCATGGTTCATTTTTGATACTGGTCCTATAAAGTTTCCTCTTTTAGCAATTCTTGCTTGCGTCACGATATCCTCAATATCAGTAGAAGCAGGTCGGCTCTTATAAAAAGGAATAAGAATATGCTTTACACAGTCAAGGCCCTCAATACAAAAGAATACCCCCGTAATATTACCGTCGTCATTATGAGCATGGTTAGGGAGATGTTTGTTGGCCAAATCACTTCTTAACCGACATTCGGTAAATATATCTTCTGGTTGAAAATAAGCAGATACTTCAGGATATGTTAACTTGATACAACGTGGTTTTATCCAATCCTCCCCTATTTTAGTATCATATTTATCCGATGGTGAACCGTATATTTTAGATACCTCAAATTCGAATTTAAATTTGAGTTCATCTTTATCTACTAGTATTAGTCTCGCCAAAGTCACATTCAGCTGGTTGTCTAACAAATATGTTTTGAATTTTGACTCTTTATCGAAAGATTGACTTTTACTCGGGATATTGTATTTGGATACTTTACAGGACTTGTTACCTTTGCAAGGTTTGGTAGGGTCACAGCATAGTTGCTCACGAATAATTCGATAGCAAAGGCTCCCCCACATAACAGATACGACACTTCGGTTAGCAATGTTAAATTCGTACTCTAGATCCTTGTTATCCGGTTGGGTTAAAACATTCATATAGAATTTTTCGATTGGTTCGCGTTTACCGTGCATTATTATTCTCCTTTATGATTAAAGTTCTATATATAGTATTATTAAGACAACAAATCTCTCACATTATTTACCGCACCAAAACCTTCGTGTTCTGCTAACGTTACTAATCTTCGCCCATGTTGGCAGACCAGCAAAAATCTTCTGCTTTTATCCAATTTTCCGATACTTAATTCGAACCGGCGCATCGGCGTCGGCCCCCAATCGCTTTTTGCGGTCGACTTCATAATCGGCATAATTTCCTTCAAACCAAACCGTTTTACTCTCCCCTTCAAAAGCGAGAATATGGGTGGCTACTCGGTCCAGGAACCAGCGATCATGAGAGATAATCACGGCGCATCCTGGAAAGGCTAACACTGCTTCTTCCAACGCTCTCAAAGTTTCCACATCTAAATCATTGGTTGGTTCATCCAGTAACAATAAATTGCCACCGCTTTTAAGCAGTTTCGCTAAATGAACCCGATTGCGCTCTCCACCTGAAAGATCTTTTATAAATTTTTGCTGATCGCCGCCTTTGAAATTAAATCGGCCGACATATTGCCTTGACGATACTTGATAATTACCAACGGTAATGGTGTCCGAATCGTCGGAAATTTCCTGCCATACCGTTTTGCTATCATCCAAACTATCACGGGATTGATCGACATGGGCGATTTTTACCGTTTCACCAATCCGAAGTTCGCCACCATCTGGCTTTTCCTGATCGGTGAGCATCTTAAACAGGGTTGATTTACCGGCACCATTGGGTCCGATAATTCCAACAATACCGCCCTGTGGAAGAGTAAAACTTAAATCATCCACTAAACACTTGTCGCCGAAACTCTTTTGTAATTGACTGGCTTCTATCACCAAAGTACCCAGTCGGGGACCTGGCGGAATATAGAGGTCATGAGTTTCATTTCTTTTCTGATAAGTCTGTGAAGATAGCTCTTCAAATCGAGCGATCCGCGCTTTACTTTTCGCTTGACGGCCTTTGGCACTAGAACGTACCCATTCTAATTCTTCCCTCATGGCCTTTTGATGGGCTGACTCTTTCTTTTCTTCCATTGCCAAACGGTTTCCTTTTTGCTCCAACCAGGAAGAATAATTACCTTCCCAAGGGATGCCATGGCCTCTGTCTAGTTCTAAGATCCATCCGGCCACATTATCCAGAAAATAACGATCATGGGTAATAGCGACTACAGTGCCTTTAAAATCCTGCAAGAATCGCTCGAGCCAGGCGACTGATTCTGCGTCTAAATGGTTGGTTGGTTCATCAAGTAACAGCATATCCGGTTTAGAAATTAATAATTGACACAAGGCGACCCGACGTTTTTCACCGCCTGATAAATGTTTTACTTCCGCGTCCCAAGGCGGCAGACGCAATGCATCCGCGGCTTTATCTAACATCCGGTCGATTTCCCAGCCGCCACCAGTTTCTATTTTATCTTGTAACTCTGCTTGTTCTTTTAACAAAGCATCAAAATCGGCGTCAGGCTCGCCAAATGCATTATTCACTTCATCAAAACGTGTAAGAATAGCTTTCATTTCACCAATGCCTAATTCGACATTACCCCTGACATCCAGGGACTCGTCCAGCTGAGGCTCCTGCGGAAGATATCCGATATTGATGCCTTTAAGGGGGATTGCTTCTCCCTCTATATCCGTATCGATACCCGCCATAATTCTAAGCAAAGTCGACTTACCGGAACCGTTTAGGCCTAATACACCGATTTTGGCGCCGGGGAAAAAACTAAGGGATATATCTTTGAGAATTGTTTTTTTTGGTGGGACGACTTTACTCACCCGATTCATCGAATATATGTACTGAGCCATGAAAAATTGTTCCTATTTTTGCTTGGATTGCTTTTAATCAAGTATTATTTCATAATTCTGCGCGGCGATCAGTAGGAATTGTAGCAATAGAGGCCAATTTCTTACTGCTGACGTTATTTGTATTAAATAGCGAGCTATTGAAAGCAAACTTAACGCGGAGAGTCGCTAAAAGATTGATGCTGGATGGTTGCTCTTATCCCGAGTTGAGGTTAAATAGATAAAGCGTAGGTCTTGTTTGTGATTTTGAGGGGCTTATCATTGTGATAAGTAAAGTTGCTCCAACCTGTTCTTTTTTCACTGTATCAAATGACTGTTCACGAATCTAAATATATCGCGTTCGTATTGTTTAACTACTTCCTCATCAGCTCCTTGGTATGCCGTAAATGAAAGACCGTTAGCTCTATCTAAAGTAACTTTTTTGAGTGGACCTGAAAAAAGTAAGTGACCTGCGTTTTCATAAAAAGTAAATTCAATTGGCCTCCCTTTTTCCTGGAGCGATTTCACCCACTGTTCAAGTGATATAGGCGACGATGGGTAGGTTCTTGTCCATATATAATCCGTTTCAGATCGGCCAGCCCAATTATCCATTTTACCGAAGGGAATGATGGTCGGAATTTTGATATATCCTAAGGGGTATCCATTAGCCGCGGGAGCTTCAGCGATAACGCCTCTGATAGAATTGTTCGCTAATTCGGTCGCGCTATACAAAACCACCCGGGCGCCATTTGACCCACCATACAGAAAAATATTTCGGTTATCCCAGTTGTTATTCTTTGCAGCATACTCAACGGCTCCTTTGAAAACACCCCAAATCATATTTTGTTTGCCTTTGTTTATAATTTTACGAGTGACGAAATTCCAATCCTCAAACCCATTCATCTCATACGCATCAAAAGATATGGTGGCAAACCCGTGTCGGCGAAACATCAAGACTCGAGCGTGATCATCCTCGCGATACCCAGCACCTCCATGAGCATATACCATGATGGGTGCCTTTTTTTCTCCACTGGGAGTCCAAATCTCGACAGATGAATGGTTTGGATCAAACTCTGCAAACGGCTCAAGTGTAGTGAACCATCCTCTTGAACCTACCTCTTTGAGTTCCAGAGCACTGAGTGCATTGTTGAACCCAAAGGTGGAGAAAATAAGTACAAAAAGTAAAAGAGTATTCAAGTTTCGCATTCCAATTCTCCTCTGATAAATGCTAATACTATTAAGAGATAAGACCCTCTGCTACGGATCAATGATTCATAGTTCGTTACTAAACTTAGCGCCAAATTGTTGTTGCTCCAAATATTACCAAAGCAATTATTTGTTAAGATATTCGTGAATAAGTAGTAGGTCGTTTAACACTCCATAATAGTTTGATATTTGTGAGAATATTTTGTGATTACTTGTTACATGCAAGTCAATCAATCACGATTAGTTTCTCTGTGCCTGATTGACGGTAAAAAATAGGTACCACCTTTGGCCACCCCTCTTGAGGCGTGAATGAAAAAAACAAATAAAAAAAGCACTCAATCATTATTGAGTGCTTTATACAGGCTTAGCAAATCTGGAAGCTACTCGCTTATTGTTGGTCTACCAGATAAACGTGATGGATCCAAAGTCCTCCGTCGGGGCGAGAAGCAACCCAGGTTTCACTTCGTCCTTGTTTATGGATCCTCATTCCCATCGGAATGGTTTGGCCAGCGCCAAATTTATTACAGCCTTTACCTGGAGGGGCATTGCAAGGTTTGTCGCCACCACTATCACCGCCGTCATCGTAGCTATTATAGGAGTCAGTGTGACCGTAGAGACTACTTAATTCGGAATAGTCATGAGCATTAGGTGAGATACTTTGTGAGTCAGAAGAGTAATCCATACAGGTTTTTTGGCTGGAGCCATCTTCACTGGTATGGTCCAATCCGAGAACATGCCCTATTTCCTGACACATAACGTGTCTTTTTTCATCGGGATCTTCCCAGTACGACGCATAAGTATCGTTCACCTTTGCGGTTCCCTGATCAATATGGCCATTATTATCCAGTCCGATGGTAGCTAGTCCGAGCCAGCCATTATTACCATAAGAATTGTTACAGACTCGCATTTGACCCGACACCATTTTACATTGCCTTCGGGTTCGATTTGAGTCATCACTAGAGGTGATGTCTAGATCAAAGACATTAGATTGTGACCACTCAGATAAAGCAGTATTGAGTTCAAAATCCCAATCGGCGCTCGTACTATCGACCACTTGTAAAGTAAACGAGTTAGTGTCTCTGGCCCAATGGTAGTTATTCCAATTATTATCTGCGAAAGCAGCACTGGAAGTCAAAAGTGCTATGGTCGCACCCGTGATCGCAAACTTCATTACCGACGCTCTTTTAGATCTTTTCATAGTTATTTCCTTTTTTATAGATTAAAGATACATACCCGTTCCACCTCAAGATGCAGGCTTCAGTGCTCAGCTAGGAAA
>CAZOBX010000077.1:0-22241 GCA_964578045.1 uncultured Kangiella sp.
TGACTAGCCGAAAAATTCCATGCCTCAAATATGGCAGTTTCTAGCCTTGCTGAAATCTGCATCTTGAGGTGGAACGGGTATATAAATCATGGAGCGGCCTATTGGTTCTTCAGAAGCTAAACTTTGTTAGAAAATTATCATTTGGTTTTTGAAATCACCTTCGCGGTCGAGTGTTTTGCCTGAAAGATACTTCACGATTATTTTGGTCGCAGAATTCTTACCTAAGCCGAAGATCTGAATATGAGATTGATCAGAGCATAAACCTTCGCCCGATACAAAATCTCGATAAATTGTTGTGCCATTGTCTAGTTTTACTTGAATTTTTGCGCCTATTGAATCAACGGTATCGGGCAGCTTTACTTTCAGGTAGTTAGCATTTCCTGCCTTACTAATAAATGCCTTAGGTCTACCGGCGATGTTAATATGTACGATATCAGGGTAACCATCACCATTAAAATCAGCGGTGATTGGCGAAATGCTGTAACCTTTGTTTATGACGTTACTTAATTCACCTGTTTCTGCAAACTCGCCTGTTTCGGTTTGTAATAAAAAGCGGCCAGGCAGTCGAAGTGACTCAAATTTGTGGGTTGGGAAACCGATATAATTTTCAGAAACAACCAGGTCGTCACGACCATCCAGGTTAAAGTCTTCGAATATAGCGCCCCAGGAAAATTCATAATCAGCTAGTTTTGCTTGTTGTGCGATATCTTCGAATTTAAAGTCGCCTTTGTTTTCAAACATGATCCATTTGAAATTCGGTTTTTGGTCATCTCTTAAATCGCCAGTGACTAAAAATCGTGGCGGCGTCGTTCCAACATTAGAGAAGAAAAAATCGACAGTATTGTTGTTTTTATAATCCGTAACAGCGATCCCCATAGGATAACTGTATTCATCTGAGTTTGGGTTGGAGATATCAGTGAATTGGTTGTTGCCTATATTTTTCCAGGTTTTTACGTGCCCGGTGTCATGCGCGACCACGAGGTCTTCTAAGCCATCGTTATCGATATCTACAAAAATACCCATGAAGGTATTGTGGTCGTAATATAGTCCAGAGGATTCAGTGATGTCAGTAAATGTATTGTCGCCATTGTTCAAAAACATCCTGCTGGTACCGCCGTATCCCTCTTTGTTAAAAATGTTTTGGCCTTCAACCAGCTCTTTTCGAATATAGCCGGCGACAAACAGATCAAAATGGCCATCACGGTTAATATCGCTCACCGCTACGCTCAGGGGGGATGTGTCGGGATCGAATTCCAACGCTAGTTTCTTACCTTGGAATTGTCCATTATCGTTGAGATATAGCCAAACACCGTTTGTTCGCGAAACAATCAGGTCGGAAAAACCGTTTCGATCAACATCGATTACAGAAGCACCAAATGTTGTATCACCAAGCGGATCTTTTGAATAAGTAAGATCATGGACTTTAGAGAATCTCCCATCGACAAATTCGTAAAAAACATCTTGCTGGCCAGGACCACCGCCAATAAAAAGTTCCTCGCGTCCATCGTTGTTAATATCTATAACCGCGCTTGCAATAAATGGTAGGGATATTGAGTCGTCCATAAACTGGTAATAGTCAATAAACTGTTCTTCAAATTGTGGAATGGTAATGTTGTCCGTTGACACTTCGTAGTCGACTTGCTTGTCGATTGTGAACCTGACAAAGATAAATATCATTAGAGCGACAATTAAAGCGGGAATAATTAATAGTTTTTTCATAGTGCATCAAACCTGTGAAGTAAGTGGTATTTTGTTCGCTTGCAGAATGGACATTGTAAAAAACAGTCCAAAACCAACATTGAGTGCGATAGGCATTAAGTACTTGCCTATGCTGGGATTAATTAAGAAGATGATAAAATTCACCGCTAGTAACACGATTGGGTTAAGTATTGCTTGCCATTTCTGGTAATAGGATTTACCTGTTATTACTAGCCCAATATAAGCAACGGAAAGTAATAACGTAGTGATTCTTATTATGGTTAACAATGTTTCGTAACGGTGTTGGTATAAGTTGATCAAGCCATCGATTGTTTCACCTGAAACGTCAAAATGAGTGAGTGCGCCAATGCTAGCGCGAGAACTAATCCAGATCGCGCCCATAATAAAACCGTATGCACTAAATAAAAAAGTGACGAAGGCGATTTTTTGGTTGGCAGGCTTAAGCATCAAGTAGATATGCCAACAACCAACGAGATAGAGTGGAGCGCCCAATACGCCGAAAAAGTGACCTAGTGTTTGTTGTTGATCGGAAGCTGCTTGCATAAAGTCGTAATTCGATTCGGAAAAGCGCGCCAAGGGATCAAAGTGTAACAAAAACTCACCAATCCCAACAAACAGGGCTGCAGTGAGACCAATAATGCCC
This sequence comes from uncultured Kangiella sp., assembly GCA_964578045.1. Classification (GTDB taxonomy): domain Bacteria; phylum Pseudomonadota; class Gammaproteobacteria; order Enterobacterales; family Kangiellaceae. The sequence goes on from CAZOBX010000077.1 coordinate 2,363, forward strand.
GTTGTCAGTATAATTATCTTTTCGCTTTTAAGCATGTTACGACCCAATTAGTATGTATGAATTTGATTTAAAACGATTGAAATAACCGTTCGGACTATAGACGAACTTATGTTAATCGTTTATTTGGTATTGTTTGTTTATTTTTATAACTCGTTAATATGCATAGAGCATGATTTATGCCAATTCGTAGAACTAGCTTATTTAAATCTCAAATATTTACTTATGTGACTGTATTTAAAGGACTTGCAAAGGTATCATTTTAGACTCAGCGAATATCAATAAAAGCAATTATTAAGCAATTATTAAGGAATTGAGGTAGGATTAAAGGCTTTTACTCTATTGGGGTCGCAATAAGTTGTGACTATTTGTTGCTACTCACAAATAGTTGCGAGTAACTATTCTGATCGCGGGCTAATTTGCTTAGGGATATCGATATGAAAAGTGGTGCCGGTTGTATTTTTATTTGGCTCATGCCAAATTTTTCCACCGGCACGTGTTATCAGTTTTTTTACACCCGCTAATCCGATGCCAAAATTTAAAGCTTGATGAGACGACGCTTTTGAGGGCTTACCGGAAAGCAAATAAATTGAGTCGGATAGTTCGGGTGGTATACCAATTCCATTGTCTTTTATCGAAAGGCGATGAAATAGAACGAGATTGTTATAGAAAATCTCAATTGAAAGATTTCGAGAAGGGGATGAGTATTGAATGGCGTTGTCGACTATAGTGCTAATAATCGTCTTTATCGCGAAAATATCACAATCAATAACGGGTAATTTATTTTCGACTAAAACGTCGGATTTTTTCAGTCTGTGGCTATTAATCGCGAGTACATTTTCAACTATTAAGTTCAAGTCACAGGGTTTTAAATCCAATGTAAGAGATTCCCATTCTTCATACGTCAAGATTCTACCGACGAGCTCCCCTATGTGAGAGGTTGATTGGTTTATGTACGTTAGTGATTCTTCGATTGTCTCCTGGAGCTTATGGATCTCTTCTTCTAAGGAGTCGTGATTCCACGAAATTTGACTGATCTTGCTGGCGATCACATTTGCATGTCCTTTGATATTGATGATAGGAGGCTTCATGTCGTGAGTAACGATATGTGTTAGTTGCTTTAGTTCTTTCTGCTTGTCCACTAATTGTAATTCTCTGTCGATAACAGCATTCTGCATTTGGGTGAATACAGAGATTAAACTTTGTACTTCTTGAAAGTTATTTTTGCTTTTGACAGGACTCAGGTGTCCGGCGATCATCTCATGCGATGCGGTTTTTAGTGAGTCAATGCCCTGGATATAGTGCTTTGTCGCTTTTCTGGTTGTTAAAAAACTAATAAAAAACGCGATACTGAACACTATGACAATGATCACCAAAAACAGCATCACTTTAAAGTTTATTCTTTCCGCGCCAGTTACTATCAGTTGGCTTTCCAGTTCGATTAAATCGCGCAGTAAAACGTTGATTTCCTCGCTAATCGGTAAGGTTTCAGTTTGATATAAAAACACCCCTAAATTTGCATCCGGCGCTTTGCGACTTGAAATCGATTTTCTTGTAAGTTTAAGATATTCTTGATAGTTTGCTATTACCCAGTTTAATAAAGACTTGGAACTACCCTTGTCTCCAGCCATTTTTAGAAAACGTTTTAGTTCTTCATCTAATTTTTCCGTTTCTCGATAAAAAGAATAAATGTGAGGCAGAGCTCCGGTTCGAATTGCCTCGCCTAATTCTCTGAGGCCATGGCTGAGATGATGGTGTGCGGTGAGTAAGCTTATTCTGAGCTCATGACTTTCAATCGAATTGTAATTTTTATCATACATTAACCCTTCGAGTGCATTATTTAAATTTCTAAATAGCGGTAAAACATCTCGATAATAAACCACTCTCGAAGGGCTTGACCCTGTCGATGAGCTGATATCGTCGACCCACCATTGAGTGTCTTTTAATATAACGAGTAACCGCTTTACCTCATCAATGGTTTTCTTTAATTGAGTCAATTCCTCGAGTTTGCCTAAATATAGTGAGTCGTCTACACTGTAGAGCTGTTGGTCTATTTGACTTAACAAATTGGGAATGGTGCTCGACCAAAGAGCAGAACGTTGCTTTCGAGCTTCAGAATCGCCAAGTAAAACCCATGATTTTTGTAGCGATGTTGACTCATTCACTGCCACAATAAGTTGATGAGCGAGCCGGGTATTTGGCACGCGATGGATTAATGTATTAGAACTGTCAATAAAAATAGTAGCCGCTAAAATAATTGATAGGAGAACGGCTAATAAACTCGATGTCAGCGCTATTTTGTGCGACTGGTCAAATATTTGCTTGAGAGTTTTCATCGACGTTTACTTCATTTTTAGTTGATGTCTGAGTCGGTGTATGGCCGCTATTTGTTTTTCCAGTATTGTCACTCTTTGAAAAACCACTGATGGGACTGTTTTTCCAGGGTAATATGTCGGTCTTGGTTTTACCTGGGTTTGAAGATTTCTATGTAGAAAAGCTAAATTACTGACTACTAAATTTGTCAGGTCATAAACATCGCTGGGCTCGATTTCTGACGATAGGTAAATTTCTTTTGGAATTTGATTTGTTGTGACATCAACCGACTCTAAACATTGGTAAAGCTTTTGGTGGATTGTTGATATGAGTTTGTAAACGTCACTTGGCTTTTTGCCAACAACTAACGCGTTCGGCTCATAAATTGTTGGCTGCTGTGGCAATGTTTGTAATATTGCTGATGCATAACTGATTGCGAGAGTTGCTTGTTCGAAAGTATCCGCTGGAGAAAACTTAAAGTCTAATAGTTGATTCAGTTTTCGATTGATTGCAATGAGCTCCACGAAAACATCTTTTGGCCGTCGTTCTAAATCCAGAGTCGATAATACAGGCTTGGCATTATCACTTATGTTAATAACGTCAGCTTCGGTAATTTGGTTGGAATCATATATGCTACTGAGTACGTCATCGATTAATTTGTCTGTTTTAACTACCAGCTCAAAGACATGCCTGGGTTGATATTCGGCATCTCTGATTTTTAAAGTTTCAGGTTCTATGCGAGTAAATTCATACCGGATTCTTCCCGCTTTCTTGTGTACTGTGAGACCTTGATAGAATACGTCACGCGGATGTATCGCCGATAGTTTTATAGATGGGTACTTTTTGAAATCGACGCCCATTAATAACGCGAGCTTAGTGATTTTGTCGTCTAATAACTGGACTTTTTGAAAAACATGTCCTGGCACTATTTCACTAATGCTTTCGGCTTTTGCTAAAGGGCAATTAAAAACTAGTGTACTAATAACGATATGTATGAGAAAAAAATTGACTCGTAACATTGTCTTTAGTTTTAGCATTGAGTTACCCCGAATTAGAGCTAGATTGATGTTCTTTTCGACTAATACCAAGTTTCTGCATTCGAAATCTTAAGGTGCTTGGATTCAATCCTAAAGTAGAAGCAGCGCCTTTTGGACCAGAGATTATCCATTGGCAACGATCAAGGACTTGTAGTATGTGAGCTTTTTCTACTACAGATAACGGAATACTATCTTGAAAAGCTGCATCGAGTGGTTCAGCTATTGAAATTTCCTTCTTTGTTTCGTAAGTCTGGTCGATTTTTCCTAACACAACAAATCGTTCAATGATGTTCTGCAACTCTCTGACATTGCCAGGCCAATTGCGTTTAGTCAGAATCTCAATATGACTGTCTGATAGAATGTTTTTCTTGGTTTTATATCTGTCTTTAAATTTTTGATAAAAATATGCCGCCAAGAGTGGGATATCTTCGGTTCTGTCTCTTAGTGGTGGTGCGTATAAAGGTACAACGTTGAGTCGATAATAAAGGTCGGCTCGAAAGATCCCTTGTTGCACCATCTCTTCAAGATCGCGATTTGTTGCTGCAATCACTCTGACGTCAATTTCTCTTGGCGCTTTACTTCCAAGCGGCATTATTTCGCCTTCCTGTAGAACTCTCAGGAGCTTCGACTGTAGCTTGAAATCTAGTTCTCCGATTTCATCAAGAAATAGTGTCCCTTTATCTGCTTGCGAAAAACGTCCTTCATGAGAACTTTTGGCGCCCGTAAAGGCACCGCTTTCATAACCAAATAATTCACTTTCTATCAGTTCTGTAGGAATCGCTGCACAGTTAAGTTTGATTATTGCTTCGTCTTTGCGATGGCTTTGATAATGGATTTCATCGGCAATTAGCTCTTTTCCAGTACCGGTCTCGCCTAAAACAAGCACGGTCGCCTCGGTATCCGCTACGTTTTCAATATAGGTTAACAATTCTTGAATTGGTGGTGAATTACCGATGATTTTTGTGTTGTTTTTTCTTTTGATATTGAGAACCAGCTCTTGGTTAAGCTCTTGCAAGCGTTCATTCTCAATTTTTACTGCTTCCGCCTGGGCGATCGCTTTTGATGCTCTAATTTTTTCTGCCTGATTTCGAAAAACAACTAAACATATATCGTCTTTTAACGATTGGTGGCTTGCGATTACGTCAAATTTATCAACTAACCTGGTCTCAAATTTGTTCTCCGAATTTGAGTTGCATTTCGAAAATAATTGTTCGAGAGCATCGCTAGGAATAAGGGTGTCTAACGTTGCCCCAATATATTCGTCGGGCGAAATATCATATTCCACACAGGCGGCTTTACTCATATGCAATATCCGACAATTGTCATCGGTGATAATCATCAGATCAGGTGCGGCGTCGAAAACAATTTTTAATTGTTGTCTGGCATTATTGAGTTCGAATTTTTTTTGTTGGTTTTCTTCTTCCAATTGGATCTCTCGTTCGACTCTTTTTATTATTCGAGGAAGTCTTTCCAGGTAACGCCCGTGAACATCTTTTACGATATAGTCCTTCGCGCCTTGTAACATGCTAGTCACGACTAATTCTTCGTTACCCACGCCAGTTAACATGATACATGGCAACTGATCGGAATGTTTAATAACGAAATCTAACCCTTTACCATCGGGCAACTCGTGATCAACTATCGCAAGCGAAAAGTGTTGACTTTTGACAATTTCACATGCTTCGGCTAACGAATGTGCACCGGTCAAATCGACAGCCAGGTCTTTTAATGCATGTCTTACCAAGGTCCAAAGACCTCGGTCATCTTCAACATATAAAATATTCATATTGATTAATTTCAGTAAAATGTCTCCACCGGTTTCTTTATTCAAGAATTAGGCCAGTTATTGTGAGCCTGTAAACAGTAATAAGACAGGAAGTCACAATATATTGTGACTATAGGCTGCAGGTCGCAATATGTCACGAAATAAAAGCGCGTCGGTGGCTGATAATTACTTCTGTCACGAGGTTAGCGGGTTAGTTTACGTTGGCATGTTTAATGCTTGATAGCGCTATCATTAAACCAATTCATAACAAAGTTTCAAATCTATTCAGAGGTCATTGTAAGATGTCGACATATTCAGAGTCATGGTTATTTCAAGCGCTGGAAGTTTTAGCGACTCTATTCATTATTGCGTTAGGTTTAATCGTAGTTACCGTTGTTGTTCTTTATATCATTGATGTAACTCAAACCCAACAAACAATCAGACGAAACTACCCAGTGGTGGGACGCTTCCGATATTTTTTTGAGCATATTGGTGAATTTTTCCGTCAATATTTTTTTGCGATGGATCGAGAAGAGTTACCCTTTAATCGAGCAGAAAGAAGCTGGGTATATCGTGCTGCAAAAGATGTTGACAGCACTGTCGCGTTTGGCTCAACACGAGATCTAAGAACGACGGGCACAATCATTTTTTCGAACTGTCCTTATCCTACATTAGGCGAAGACGCAGTTGATGCGGCTGAGATTACAATTGGTCCTTATTGCGAAACGCCTTACACCACGTCTTCAATTTTTAATATTTCAGCGATGAGTTTTGGTGCGATATCAGTGCCTGCGGTGCGCGCATTGTCAAATGGTGCTAGAGTTGCCGGTTGCTGGATGAATACGGGGGAAGGTGGATTGTCCCCGTATCATATAGAAGGAGGCGCAGACATCGTATTTCAAATCGGTACGGCTAAATTCGGTGTTCGAGATCTTGATGGCAACCTTTGCGATCAAAAGCTTAAAGAAGTTAGTGACCACGGTTGCGTAAAGATGTTTGAGATTAAATTAAGTCAAGGTGCTAAGCCGGGTAAAGGAGGGATTTTACCCGGCGTAAAAGTCACTGAAGAAATCGCTAAAATCCGAGGTATTAAAGTTGGTGAAGACGCAATAAGTCCCAACCGACATACCGATATTAATAATGCCGATGATCTTCTCGATATGATTGCCCGGGTTAGAAAAGTCACCAAAAAACCGGTTGGCTTTAAAGCCGTTTTAGGTGCTTACGGTTGGCTGGATGAATTGTTCGAAAAAATCAATGAACAAGGTGTTAAGTCAGCACCAGATTTTATCAATATAGACAGTGCCGATGGCGGAACGGGGGCGGCACCGGCGAGTTTAATGGATTATATGGGATTGCCCTTAAAAGAAAGTTTGCCATTGGTAGTCAACATGTTAGAGCAGCACGGCTTAAAAGAACGGATAAAAGTTGTCTGCGCGGGTAAATTGGTGACACCTGCGGAGGTTTGTTGGGCGCTTGCGACTGGGGCCGACTTTGTTGTGTCGGCGCGGGGGTTTATGTTTGCACTGGGTTGCATTCAAGCGTTGCAGTGTAATAAAAATACCTGTCCTACGGGGATCACGACACATAATTCAAAGTTACTACGCGGTCTTGTTCCTGAGCAAAAATCAATTCGAGTCGCGAATTATGTCAAAAACATGAACTATGAAGTTGGTGTGGTTGCCCACTCGTGTGGCGTTAAAGAGCCACGACAGTTACAACGTAAACATGCACGGATAATTGGCAAAGATGGAATTTCCGTACCTCTTTCAGAAATCTACTAGTATTAGAGGGAAAGTGTTATTAAGAATTAACGCCCTCCATGTTGTTAGGAAATAGCAATTTCGAAAATAGCGATGAAAGTTAAAAGTATTATAAATCAAAGGCATTATATGAATAGATTAATCGAATTAAGTAACAGACTGCACGACTGGCTCAATCTATCGCGAAAAGTTGATTTTTTAGGGCCACTGGCATTAAGGCTTTATTTGGTACCGATTTTCTGGATGGCCGGTTCGAGTAAGCTTGCCCATTTCGAATCTACCGTTGAGTGGTTTGAATATGGACTGGAATTACCCTTGCCATCTGTGATGGCTGGCCTCGCTGTAGCGACGGAACTTGCCGGTGCAATTTTTCTATTATTTGGCTTTGCGGTCAGGTATATCTCGATCCCACTAATTATTACCATGCTGGTCGCCATATTTTCGGTTCATCTGGAAAACGGTTGGCAAGCAATTGCAGGACCGGGCGCACCATTTGCCAATGAAAGAGTGATGGAATCTGCCGATAAATTAGCCATGGCCAAAGATATCCTTCAAGAATATGGCAACTACGACTGGCTTACCAGTAGTGGGAATTTTGTGATCTTAAATAACGGTAGCGAGTTTGCGACAACCTATTTAATTATGCTTTTTGTGCTATTATTTACTGGAGCTGGTCGGTTTGTCAGTGTTGATTACTGGATGCATAAAAAATTCAGGATTAACAGCGCTGCACCTGTGTCGCAATAGATTGTTTGGCGATAACCAGACTCAGCGCAGACACAAAGAGGAAAGTTAAGTGCTACAAACAATAACAATATTTGCGGTTTTATTATTGATAGCAATGTTGGCGGAGCCGTTCGCAGCGAAATTAAAGCTTCCATTTTCGAGTTTTCTTGTTGTTATTGGATTTGTCGGCTCGGAGCTTATCGTTTCTCTAGGCTTTGACACGGGATTACGATGGGATGATTTTGTTGGAATTATTTTACACTTGCTTGTCCCAATAATTATTTTTGAGTCTGCATTTAATGCTGATTCAAAAACACTTTTTGCAAATTTAGGCACAATTTTGTACTTAGCAATTCCAGCGATGTTATTTGCTTCTATTGTCACAGGTTATTTACTTTTTGTTGCGATAGATAACACTGCTAGTTTCCCATTGATTTCGGCATTACTTGCGGGAGTTATTTTATCCGCTACTGATCCCGTCGCGGTTGTCGCTATTTTTAAAAAGCTAGGCGCGCCGGAAAGACTCAATGCTTTGTTAGAAGGTGAAAGTCTGTTTAATGACGCCACCGCAATAGTGGTGTTTACAATCTTGATTAGCATATCTGTCGGCTCTTCTGAAACGGTGACGTTAACTAGTGGTGCGGTTACTTTTTTGAAAAGCTTTTTGGGCGGGATTGTTGCTGGCTTGCTTGTCGGGTTTATCTCTAAGCATTTGTATAAATTTTGTAGCAATCATTTTGGCCACACCTTAATTGGGATTATAACCGCAATATTCGCTTTCTATGTTGCTGAACACTGGTTTCATTTTTCCGGGATCGTGGCAGTCTTGACGGCAGGTTTATTACTTGGGAGGCACTATCGTAGCCGGGAAATTAAGGATAATCATTTTGCGCAAGAATTTTGGGAATTGAGTGCTTATATTGCCAATGCCATTCTTTTTATTTTAGTCGGCGTGACGATTACGGTTTCAATGTTTACTGGACAGTGGTATGCCATGCTGCTTGGTATTGTTGCTGCAACTATCGCACGTGCGCTGGTAGTCTACGGGTTATTCCCCGCGTTTACGTTAATTCCGAAAGTCGAGAAAGCTGATTCCAGATATAAAAACGTAATGATGTGGGGGGGCTTAAGAGGGGCGGTTAGTTTGTCGCTAGCGCTATCAATTCCAACTGAAATCGAAGGTTGGTATACCATTCAGTCGATAGTCTATGGCGTTGTCATTTTTACACTATTTGTGCAAGCCCCCTTTATGGATAAGTTGGTTCTTAAAACCATTAAATAATAGTAAATAGCGTTTTTCCTGCAACGCTTTAGATGAGGTAAGTTAGATGGCAAGTTCTGCTGAGTTATTTATAAAATGTTTAGAAAATGAAGGCGTAGAATATATTTTCGGAATAGCAGGCGAAGAAAACCTGGATGTTATGGACGCACTTCTTAGTTCAAGTATTAAATTTGTTACCGTAAGACATGAACAGGGCGCTGCTTTTATGGCTGATGTATATGGCCGCTTAACGGGAAAGGCCGGGGTTTGTTTAGCGACGCTTGGCCCTGGCGCTACAAATCTGGTGACAGGATTTGCAGACGCCAATATGGATTATGCTCCCATTGTTGCGATCGCCGGTCAGGGTGCAACAACTCGTATGCATAAGGAAAGTCATCAGATTTTGGACCTGGTCAATCTTTTTAAACCAATCTCGAAATATAGTACAGAAATCCTTGAGCCAGAAATTGTCCCGGAAATTGTCCGCAAAGCGTTCAAAGATGCCCAGGCAGAAAAGCCTGGAGGCTCGTTTATCAGTTATCCAGAAAATATCGCTGGTGCTAAAGTTCAGGGTGATAAAAAACCACTTAAAGTCCAGTCACCAACTGCGCCACACGCGCCGACAGATAAAGTTGCCCAGGCAGCTGAAATTATTTCTAATGCCAGTTTCCCAATAGTAATGGCAGGCAATGGGGTAGTGCGCTCGAAAGCGGATGACGCGTTAGTGGCCTTTGCAGAAAAACTGAATATTCCAGTCGCAACAACTTTTATGGCGAAAGGAAGTATTCCATTTTCCCATGAATTGTCATTGGGTGCGGTTGGCTTACAAGCACATGACTATGTGGCCTGTGGATTCGACCGTGCAGATGTCATTATTTGTGTTGGTTTTGATATGATTGAATATCATCCGCATTTGTGGCACAAAACAAAAGACAAAAAAATCATTCATATCGATCAATCTTACGCTGAAGTTGATGAACATTATATTTTGGAATGTGGTGTTATTGGCGATATTAGCTCGTCCTTAAATCAAATTGCGGAAGCGGCTACACCGCAACAGACTTTTAAAGCGGGAGAGCTCCGAAAAACCATCGTTAACGAGATCAATGCACATGAGGCTGATGATAGTTTTCCGATGAAACCACAGCGAATTTTATCTGACGTAAGACGAGTTCTAAATAAAGAAGACATACTGGTTTCTGACGTTGGCGCACACAAGATGTGGATCGCTCGAATGTATCAGGCCGAAGCACCCAATAGTTGTATTATTTCTAATGGATTTGCGTCAATGGGGATCGGACTGCCTGGCGCGATGGCCGCTAAAATGGTTTACCCAGATCGTACCGCCATGACCATTACTGGTGACGCTGGATTTTTAATGAATAGCCAGGAAATCGAAACGGCGTTGAGACACAAAATAGCAATGATCATTATGGTCTGGAACGACAGCCAATACGGATTGATTAAATGGCATCAACTGCGCCATTTTGGCCGCGAAAGTAATATTAGTTTTAACAATCCAGACTTTGTTAAATATGCAGAAAGTTTTGGCGCCAAAGGTTATCGCGTCGAATCCGCGGAGCAACTTGTACCGACGATTGAGCAAGCGATTAAAGATAATACCGTAGTAATAATTGACGTTCCGGTTGACTATTCTGAAAATATGAAACTCACAGAAAAATTAGGCAATCTGGTTTGCCCAATCTAAATACAGCTAGAGTTCAACCGCCAGGTTACCGACTTTTTCTTAACAGGATTCAATAAAGGAGCGCGCATGCATTTTTCAATAAAAGTTCCCGGCGCAAATGCAACAGGGTTGAAATTGTCTGTAACGTCGCCATTCGAACCTGATAAAGTGATTGGAACCCTTGATACGGTTGATGAAATTGGCGCCGAACAGGCTTTACAAAACGCTAGTGCGTTATTTAACGATCGCGCCTGCTGGTTAAGTGCAGACCGACGTATAGCAATACTCGAAAAAACGGCAGAGTTAATGCAAAGGCGTGCGAAACAGTTAGCAGACCTCGCATTAAGTGAAGGTGGAAAGCCTTTAGTTGATTCCCTGGTGGAAGTCGACCGAGCAATCGATGGTATTAAAAATTGCGCCGAGTGTATTCGCAGCGAAAGTGGCAAAGAAATACCCATGCAACTTAATGCTGGGTCTGTCAATCGACTGGCTTTTACAACCAGTGAACCAATAGGTGTTGTTGTTGCAGTTAGCGCATTTAACCATCCGCTCAATCTTATCGTTCATCAAATCGGCCCGGCGATCGCGACGGGATGCCCGGTGATAATCAAACCGGCCGAAGATACACCACTGTCATGTTTTTTGCTGGTCGATATTTTACGCGAAGCGGGATTGCCCGCTGCCTGGTGTCAGCCAGTTGTTGTGAAAGATTTAACGGTGGCCGAAAAATTAGTCACCGACCCAAGAGTGGCTTTTTTTAGCTTTATTGGTTCGGCCAAAGTTGGCTGGTCATTACGCAGTAAATTGGCGCCAGGAACCCGTTGTGCACTTGAACACGGTGGCGCAGCACCTGTAATTTTAGCGCAAGATGCAGATCTTGAAACAGCCATTCCCTCGATGGTTAAAGGCGGTTTTTATCATGCCGGTCAAGTATGCGTATCCGTACAAAGAGTATTTGTGCAACAGTCGATTTTGGATAAAACAATCGCTAAATTTTGCCATCAAGTAGAGAGTTTAGTTGTCGGTGACCCTGCTAAAAAAGAAACGGAAGTCGGCCCGCTTATTCGCAGGGGAGAGGTCGACCGTGTCGAAAATTGGGTGAACGAAGCGATTGAAGAAGGGGCAATATTGGTAACCGGCGGTAAACGGTTGAGTGACGTATTAGTTGCACCGACCATATTACTGAATCCTTCGGCTTCTTCAAAGGTTAGCCAGCTAGAAATTTTTGGCCCCGTGGTGTGTGTCTATACCTATGATGAAATTGATGAAGCCATTAAACAGGCAAATTGCCTGCCGGTGGCTTTTCAGGCAGCGGTTTATTCTCGTGATATCGATACTGCTATGTATGCGTTTAAACACTTGAATGCATCTGCTGTGATGATAAACGATCATACAGCCTTTCGAGTTGACTGGATGCCTTTCGCTGGATTAAAACAATCAGGCTACGGTGTTGGTGGTATTTCTTACACTTATGAAGAAATGCAAATTAAGAAGATGGCAGTGATTAAGTCAGCGTCATTGTGACTCTAAATTGCAACAGTTTGTTAACGAATCACGTCAGTGAATCATGCGAATTAATTTATGCCTAGATTTGACACGACTAAATATTTTTTTGCTCAGGAGGATTAGATATGCCATTTGTTCTGGTCAGAGAATTTCAAAATACACATTGGACCGCAACGCGTGAAGCGCTTCATAGCTATGCCAAAGTACTGGGTGTAATCCGTGCGCAACTTGTTCCAAAGCAAAAACACTGGTGGCATATAAGCCTTCTGCCTGAGGCCAGGGGACTAACTACCGGACCTTTATATAGTCATGGTCAGTGTTTTGAGATCACTTTAGACTTGTTTAACTGCGCGGTGGTTGTGCAGTGGCACGATGCCAATGACTCAATCAGTCTATCAGGGCAATCCGCATCAACTTTGTTGGATGATATTTTAAAGTTGCTTGTTGCCAGACAGATAGAAGTCCAGGGGAATACAGAAAAAATTTCACCTCAGACACACCCTGGGTTTAATGTTGACACAAGTAAGAAATTTGCCCTCGCTCTCAGCGCTATTAGTGGAGTATTTCAACAGTTTAAACATGAGCAACGAAGAGAAACCAGTCCTGTGCAAGTCTGGCCACATCACTTTGACCTGGCAATCTTGTGGTTTTCTGGACGTTTGGTCCCTGAACAAGATCCTGAAAATGAAGAGTATGCTGACGAGCAAATGAATTTCGGTTTTTCAGTTGGTGATGAGCAAAATCCAGAGCCCTATTTCTATTTTACCGCATATCCGACACCTGCAGATTTTCATCAGGTAAATTTGTCTGCTGGAGCAACATGGCACAGCGAAGGCTGGCAAGGTGTATACCTTTCTTATGCGACACTTTGTAAACAAAAAGATCCGGGCGACAGCCTGCTGAAACTGATGCGTGATTTCGTTACGACCGGCGAAACGCTAATGCAATAGAGGAGAGCAACAATGAATGATAATAATGAAGAGAAACTCGACTGGCAGAAAGTTGCTGAGATTGGTGAATTGCCAGAAGGTCGATGCAAGACAATTTCAGCTGGCACCAAGTCCTACGCTCTCACCCATATTGATGGTCAATTCACGGCGATGGATAATCACTGCCCTCATCAGGGTGGCCCGTTAGGCGAAGGTTCGATTGAAAAAGGCGCTGAAGGTAAGTGCTGGTTAAGGTGTCCTTGGCATGGTTGGGACTTTGACCCGCTCACAGGAGTATCGCCAGGCGGCCATGAAGACTCAGGGCAGGAAATTTTTCCCATTGAAGTTCGGGATAACGGGATATATATCGGCTTAAAAAAGGAAAAGCCAAAACCAAGAACAATTTCTGATGTTATGGCTGAAACCATGAGTAACTGGGGAATTAAGAGTGTTTTCGGAATGGTCGGGCATTCTAACCTTGGTCTAGCTAATGCACTTAGAAACCTGGAAGTAAAAGGAAAACTTTCTTTTTACGGAATTCGTCATGAGGGTGCCGCGGCTTTTGCTTGTTCAGGATATGCCAAAGCATCGGGTAAACCAGCCGCTTGTTTAAGCATCGCAGGCCCTGGGGCTACTAATTTGTTAACAGGACTCTGGGATGCCAAAGTCGACCGCGCGCCGGTACTTGCTTTAACCGGGCAGATAGACGCGCAAGTATTTGGCCCCGGTGCCTTTCAGGAAATTGATTTGGCCTCAGCATTTGAATCAGTAGCCGATTTTAGTCAAACCGTGCTAGACAGCTCTAAGCACGGTGAATTGATGAATCTGGCCTGCAAAAATGCAATCGTTAACCGAACGCCAGCCCATCTAATTTTTCCCGATGATGTGCAGACGTTACCAGCAAAGGAAAATGCATTTATTGGCAGTCCGGAAGGACGGCTTGCAGACACGGCTATCACTCCAGCCAAAACCAGTGTTGATAAAGCTGTAGCTATGCTGAAGGAATATAAACGGCCAATCATTGTCGTCGGCTACGGTGCGAAATATTCGATGGATGAAGTGATCTTATTAGCGGAAAAGTTAAACGCACCGATATTAACCACTTTTAAAGCCAAAGGTCAGATATCGGACAATCATCCGTTGGCTGCCGGTGTACTTGGACGTTCAGGAACACCCATTGCGAGCTGGTTTATGAACGAAAGTGACTTGATATTAGTTTTTGGGGCTTCCTTCTCGAATCACACAGGTATCACCAACAAGAGGCCCCTGATCCAGGTGGATTATGATCAGATGGCGCTAGGTAAATTTCATTCTGTGACCTTGCCAATATGGGGTGAAATATCTACAACTGCGTCACTGCTCAATGAGCAACTTGAGGATAACTGCGACACTGTCGATCAGCGGCCAGAAGTTACTGAACGGTGGAAAATATGGCGCGAAGAAAAAGCGAGCCGTCTTCAAGACGATAATGGCAAGGGCATCAATTCTGCCGCTATTTTTGATAGCTTGTCACGCCTGGTTGCCGAAGACGCGATTATCTCGGTTGATGTGGGTAACAATACCTATTCCTTTGGCCGGTATTTTGAATGTAAAGATCAAAATGTTTTGATGTCAGGCTATCTTGGGTCTATTGGTTTTTCTTTTACTGCGGCTATGGGCGCATGGGCAGCGACTCAGGATATCGAAGCATTAAAGGGTCGTGCAATTGTTTCGATCAGCGGTGACGGCGGTTTTGGACAATATCTGGCTGACTTTACAACGGCAGTAAAGTACGAAATGAATATCACCCACATTCTTTTGAATAATGGACAGCTCGGAAAAATCACTAAGGAGCAAAAAGCTGCTGAGTGGAGTGTTTGGCAAACATCTTTACATAACCCGAATTTTTCTGCCTTTGCCAAACTGTGTGGTGCTCATGGAGAGCGTGTAACGGACAAAAGTAAATTGGACGAGGCGATTGCTAAAGCGCTTAATCACCAAGGACCCGCGCTAGTGGAAATTATTTCTGATGCGGATTTAATTTAATGTCTATTGGGTTAAGTGAATACTTAAAGTGTGATGTTGAGATGCCCTATAACAAGCGGGGTCTCTATATTAAAGAGCTATCCGCAAGTACCAAATAATAATCGTCACACTGACAACTTTTGTCTGCGGGTAGCGTTCTAGTTTCCACCTTCTAGTCAAAAATGCGGCTTGAAATCGCTCCGACAAATAGAGTTGTCTATTTTTTGATGGCTAAAGTTAAATATAAAAAGAGGTACATTAAAATGATTAATCTGGTTTTATCCATATTCGCAAGCATTGGACTTTTGTTTGGCATTGTCTCCATGGCTACGCCAATCCCTGGTGGTACTGTTATTATCGCAGCGAGTATAACGCTATTAATATGCACCAGTCCGAGAGCTCAAGGTTGTCTTAAATTTTTTCGTGCTCGTGCAAAATGGTTGAATAGCGCTTTTTATTGGCTGGAGAATAAAGTTGGTGATCGAATCTCGATTGTAGGAAATGCTTTAAAAAGAACTCATCCGGAGGATAATGTATGAGTCTGTTAATTGGGCTCTTTTGTCATAAATTACTGGTTCAAAAGCAACTTCCGTTTTTAGTATTATATGTCGGTTATCGAAGATATTTTACATGATTGATGACGAAAAACAGATTGCCTGTCATGAATGTGATTTACTTATTAAATTGAGCCGTTTATCTGACGGTAATAAAGCTTTGTGTCCGCGTTGCGGTTATTGTTTAACCGCGCAACATCGCAATGCTAACGAAAGGGTGGTTGCGTTTTCAATCACGGCTTTGGTTTTCTTGTTCTTATCTTTTACTTTTCCATTCCTGACTTTTAGTGCAAATGGCCTACAAAGAACTGTCACATTAATGCAAAGTATTACGGTTATGATAACTGATGACTTTACCAGTTTGGCGGTCATTATATTTACTTCAATTGTTGTAATCCCAATACTCTATCTTTTAAACGTTATTTACGCTTATATTTCATTAAGTCGAACGAGTCTATTTAGCCACACTCGTATTAGTTTGAAAATGATCGGTTTCTTGAAGCACTGGAGTATGGCTGAAATATTTTTAATAGGAATTCTGGTCAGCTTTATCAAAATAGCATCTCTTGCTGACGTCGGTCTTGGCCTCTCATTTTGGTCTTTTGTGCTTTTTGTTATTAGTATGACTACGGCAGTTCTTCATATTGATAATCATCAAGCATGGCAATGGCTTAAAGAAAAAGAAAGCAAGACTGACTATACAGTTGCTAAGGGTGATGGTTATCAAGGTTGCCATGTATGCACAAGTATTGCTGACGAAACAAAAAATATCTGTGATACTTGTTACTCACAACTACATAAGCCGAACCAGAGTAGCATTCAGGTAACCTGGGCATTATTGATTACCTCAGTAATTTTATATCTCCCTGCTAATATGTTACCGATTATGCATACTAATTTTCTCGGCGAGGAAACCGGTAATACTATTTTGGGCGGAGTAGTGGTTTTGTGGGAACATGGCTCCTATCCGATAGCACTGATTATTTTTATCGCCAGCGTTTTAGTGCCGGTAGGAAAAATTATAGCCCTGGCATGGCTTTGTTTCAGTGCTCAAACTAAAGTTAAAAAATCTCATCGGCAAAAAATACAATTATACAGAGCAACCGAGCTGGTCGGTCGGTGGTCAATGATCGATGTATTTGTAGTAGCGGTCTTGGTCGCGTTGATCAAGCTAGGAAATATCATGAGTATTTATCCAGGTTGGGGGGCTGTTTTTTTCGCCGCGATGGTAATAGTAACAGTAATGGCCGCATTAAGTTTCGACCCGCGTTTAATTTGGTTTCCAATTCATAGAGAGAACAATTGATGACTTCAGATAAAGAATTACCTCGGGCTCAAATCACTCCACTGAAAACAATTTCAAAAATATGGATAGTCCCAATTGTTGCAATTTTTATCGGTGCCTGGATGCTCTATATCCATATTAGTAATAAGGGGCCTTTGGTAGAAATCAGATTTGAGACGGGAGAAGGAATAGAGGCGGGAAGAACAAAGATCAAAATTAATAACGTCGAAGTAGGCAAAGTCGAAAGCTTAATATTGAATAGTGATGCTGAAGGCGTAATGGTCACCGCGCGAATCCGAAAACAGAATTCTCACTTACTGAGACAAGATACACAGTTTTGGGTGGTGCGACCTAGAATAGGTAAAGGGGGTGTTTCTGGACTAGGAACACTGTTTTCTGGTGCTTATATAGAACTTTCTCCAGGATTGTCAGATAAAACGAAAATTGAATTTGTTGGCCTGGAAACTGAACCGGTAACGCCATCTGGAACGCCGGGCTTGCACATTACTCTCAACACCGGTGGTTATAAAGCTTTCGATGTGGGTGACCCGATATTATTTCATGGTATTGAAGTCGGTCGAATTGAACACGTTTATTTCAACACAGAAGAAAGAGTGGTTTATTATGACGCATTTGTAGAGCACCCTCACGACGGCCTGGTCACAAAAAATACAAAATTTTGGGAAGTTAATGGAGTCGAAGTTGACCTTTCGGCGGACGGGATCCGCGTTCAATCAGGGACGTTGGAAACCATGATATCCGGAGGCGTTACTTTTGACGTTCCCGAAGATATGCCTCGCGGAGAAAGAGTGACTGAACGCGAGTATTTTACGGTATTTCCAAACAAAGAAGCCATTTATGAAAATCGGTTTAAGCATGCATTTCGTTTGATCTTGCTTTTCAAGGGATCAATACGCGGCCTGAAACCTGGAGCACCTGTTGAATACAAAGGTATCAAAGTCGGAAAGGTCATCAGAATGGATACCGATTATCCAGAAATCACCCGAGTGCTTGACCGTGACAGCTTAATTCCGGTAATGATTAGTATTGAACCTGCTCGAGTTGGATTCACTGATGATGATGGCGATGTACCTATGGTAGAGCAATATATCGAGGAATTAATAGCAAATGGACTGCAAGGAGGACTTGCCACCGGAAACTTACTAACAGGCAGTAAATACGTAGAACTGGATTATGCCGAGAATGTTGTAGTAGCGAAAAAGCGATTTAGTAATCATTTAGTAATGCCTACTTTTGACAGCCAGTTTGATCATATTATCAAGCAAGTAAGCAAAATGATGGATAAGCTCAATCATTTACCGCTTGAGACAGTCGTTGTTAGCGCAGGCAACACCCTACAGCAAGCGTCAGAAACGTTAAAAGAGTTTAAATCCTCTGCCGAGCATTTGTCAGTACTGATTAAACAGTCTACCGACGAGCAATTGGTTGTTAGCATTAAAAACGCATTAGATAACTTTAAAAAATTATCTTCAGACTTTTCAGAGGGGTCGATAACTCACGGGGAATTGCAGGGTACTTTAAGCAATATGAAACAGGCGCTCGCGGAGTTAGAACCATTACTTGAGCAACTTAATCGAAAACCTAGCAGCTTTATTTTTGGCAGCAATAAAAGTAAAGATATTGAACCCAAGGGAGCCGTACAATAATGATACAAAGAATCCTACTTAGTGTTTTGTTCATGTCCATTTTATTTGGCTGTGCTAGTTCGACGGAGCCAATAAAATTTTACAGCTTTAGCATGGGCGCAGAGGAAGATACTGACACTGCAGCAGTTGATTTAACCGCGATTATTGATAAGCCACGAATTGTTGTGATGCCAGTTCAATTGCCACGCTTCTTGCGTCAAGATGGGCTGGTGATGAAAATTGGAGCGCATGAAGTTTACACCGCAAACTACCATCGGTGGGCGGAACCTTTGAGCGATGCTATCGGTAGGTTGTTAGTTAAGGAGTTGAATAATAAATCGAGACAATACCATTTCGAAAAGTCAGTAGGTAGATGGAATCAAAATGCACAATTTAACCTAAGATTGGAGTTCGATAATTTTCAAGCTTCCGACAGGGCGAAAATATCCGTGAGTGGGCGTTATTGGCTTTATGGTAAAAACGAAGAGCTAAGACTTGATAAATTGTTTGGTTTAGATGAAACTTTAAAAAATGACGGTTATCTACATGCGATAGAGCAACTTGAAAAAGCCGTTAAAAAATTGGCTGCAGATATTGTCGATTCACTTAATAAATATGAATCATAATTTTAATTCTCAGTTTTATTGATTTGAATAACAAATGTGCGAAGCTTTTGTTGTAAATAATATAGCAAAAGTATTGCAACTGTAAACGCCAGCGATAAATAACATAATGGTAAGCCGGAGCTATTTTTCGGGCACACATTTCCTTTAAGTATTTCAAACGAGCTGCCGGCAACTGCGATTAAGAATACAATAGACCACCCCAAATAAAACAGCCATTTGTGTTTGTTGGATTTTAGCATAAACAAGCTAGCAAACATCGCGGCGTAGCCTGTTAAAACCAAATAACAGATTGGCAATCCAATAATGTTGGGGCAGGGCGATGTGTTTGTAACGGTGTTATAGGATATAGAAATAGCACCATAAAGTCCTAATGCTACCAGTAACCATAACAGTACTAAACTGAGTCGCTGGAAAATTATCATGTCAAATAGTAAATCGTTTGTTGTTTTATTTTGATTCTTACCTGACCATTATAATCTTTTTTTTAGATTAAGGCGCGTTTTGTTTTCGCTGATTTGCAATAAAAATAGATAAAGCCTCATATTGTGTTTGAAGTAAAAGTTCGTAATGTCGCTAGCCATGTTTATTTTCTGGCTAATGGGCGATCCCGGCGAAACATCTGTGCCTAACCCGACCGGTATGCCTAATTGAATCATTTTTTTTATTGGCGGTGTGTGTTTAGCCTGTTTTGGCGAATTCATATAATAAGTGCAATTCCTCTAGAAAAAATCAGAGTATGATTATTTTTGCGAGAAATAACCCTCTACTAAAGGAATTGCA
>CAZOBX010000078.1:0-22214 GCA_964578045.1 uncultured Kangiella sp.
GTTGTAACGCAGTGCAGGTTTTTTAGCTGAGCACCCGAAGGGCAAGGCTATAAGCTACCATCTTCATCGTTATGAAATTTTGAGTTAGAATGACTAACCCTAAAATTCCATGCCTCAAATATGGTAGCTTATAGCCTTGCTGGAATCTGCATTTTGAGGTAGCACGGGTATAGTACTTCGACACAGGGATTTTGACTAGTTCAACAAGCCGAAAAGCCACACAAGGCTAGGCGCGCTTCTGAAGGACTAGCAAGCTAATACAAAGAAGTGCAAAGCGCGTCCTGCTCTTACTCTGCATCCGTGCAGGCAACAACGAATTGAGTGGCTTATCGGCTCGCCTAAGAGCGCCTACTATTGGTGCCCGAAGGGAGTTCACCCAACAAGCGATTGCGGCGTTGTGACTCTTGAAAAGGGCTAACCAAAGCTGGCCCCGTGAGCGGAGCGAATGCTTTGGGTCTTGCCTTCGAGTCACGCTTTGCACTCACTTGTTGGTTGAACTCTGAACCAGTCAAAATCCCTGCGTCGGAGTACTAGCTTAAACCTTGTTTATAAAGGCGCCTTTTTAATAGAAAAAATTCCCATTGAACTATTTGTAGCTGCTACTATCTAATGAAGCCTTGATAAAATAAAGTAGTTTCCTATGAAAATAGCAGTCATTTTATTATTCGCTACAATATTAACTGCCTGTGCGGATTCCAACCCATTGCAAGTGATGCAGGGTATACTCGGTTACATCCCTCCCCCAGAAGAGACCACGATTGCTGAAGAACTCAAATTAGAGTTTGACCGATGTGAAATGATCGATCCCAATAGAAATTGTGCACAAATTGCTTATGATGTCGTGCGCACCGTCAAAGGGTTGGAACCACGAAAAGTCCCCGAAGGTGTGGTTATTATTCTTGAAGGTGACGTGGACCTTGGGCCATCAGATAGCAAAGATAGTAAACAACCAGAAAAATAACCGCCAAACTGTGCTAGTCTTTATGCATCTCTTTTTTAAAAGAAATTGAATTGACGTGCAGCCACTCTACCCGGAAATAAAGCCCAATCAGTGCTATCAACTGGATACCGATGATGGCCATCAAATTTATTATGAAGAATCGGGGACTCTGGAAGGTATCCCTGTAGTATATTTACACGGTGGGCCCGGCGCGGGCTGTGATGCCGCTCATCGGCGATATTGTGATCCGGAAAAATACCGTATTATACTCATTGATCAGCGTGGATGTGGCCGATCGACCCCCCATGCAAATTTAGAAAACAATACCACTCAACACCTTATCGATGATATTGAAGCCATCCGGCAAGCACTGAAGATTGATAAATGGATGGTGATGGGAGGCTCTTGGGGAGTGACACTCGCTCTAGCCTACGCAGAAGCCTATCCACATCAGGTTATTGGCATGATATTGCGAGGTGTCTTTCTAGGCCGCAAAGAAGATATAAAATGGTTGTACAGTGATGGTACCCGGCGAGTTTTTCCCGATTACTGGCAAGAATTTACCCAACTTATTCCAGAAAATGAGCGCAATGACATCGTTGCCGCTTATTACAAAAGACTCACCGGACAAAATGAACTGGCGAAAATGGGGGCAGCAAAAGCCTGGTCTTGTTGGGAAGCTAAAGTAGCTACTCTAGAGCCGAACAATACATTGGTTGATCATTTTGAAAATCCCCATTTAGCCATGGGCATGGCTCGGATCAGCGCTCACTATTTTGTGAATCACTGTTTTCTGGAAGAAAATCAATTGCTCAAAAATGCTCATCAGTTAAAGGGCATTCCTGGTATCATTATACACGGTCGTTATGATATGTTGTGCCCATTAGAAAATGCCTGGTCACTACAAGCGGTGTGGCAAGACGCGGAAATCCACACAATTCGAGATGCCGGGCATTCAGCCACTGAAGCAGGCATTATTGACGGTCTGGTGAGAGCCACTAAATCATTCTACCAGGAATTGCGTCATGATTGCTCTGATCCAACGAGTGAGTAACGCTCAGGTCTCTGTCAATCAGCAAATCATCGGACAAATCGAACAAGGCATTTTGGCTTTGATTGGGGTCGAAAAAAATGACAGCCAGGTAAATGCCGATAAACTTTTAAAACGACTCATCAGTTATCGCCTATTTTCAGATCAACAAGACAAAATGAATTTAAGCCTTGCCGATATTAACGGCGGTCTTCTTTTAGTTCCTCAATTTACCTTGGCGGCGGATACTAAAAAAGGACTGCGCCCCAGCTTTTCCTGCGCTGCACCACCAGTTATTGGCGAACAAATGTTTAATTATTTTGTGCAACAAGCAAAGGAATCGCATGATTACGTGCAAACCGGAAAATTTAGCGCGGATATGCAAGTGAGTTTGTGTAATGACGGACCTGTTACTTTTTGGTTGCAGGTTAACTAACCTCAATTCGGAATAAGAACAACCATCCAGCACAACTATTTTAGCGGCTCTCCGCGTTGATTTTGCTACCAATAGCCAGCTATTGCTACGCAAACTCGCCTTGATATCCACTAAAATAGTTGCCCTGGAGTAAAATCAAGCTCTATGCTAAATCAAAAGGAACCATGGATTTTTGTAACTTTCTAAAATATATCAGTTTTCTGGCTTTTCTTATCCCGAGTTGAGGTTAAATAATCAATCACATTTGACTTTGAATGTAATTCTCAATACCGATCTTTTCAATGATGCCTAATTGCTGTTCAAGCCAAAACATATGATCTTCTTCGGTATCTTCTAGTAATTTGAGTAATATTTGACGAGTCTGATAGTCGTTTTCCTGCTCGCAAATTTCGATCACTGATCGGAGCTTGGTTGCCACGTCATATTCATAATCAAGATCATTCTTAAGCATGGATGCGACATCGGTGCCAATTTTAAGAGGCGCTCTTTTGGATAGGTCAGGTGTTGCTTCGAGAAACAAAATGCGATCAATTAACAACTGAGCATGTTGACGCTCTTCTTCTGCTTCGTGTGAGATCCGTTCGTCGAGCGCACTCAGCCCCCAATCTGCGTACATTCTTGCATGCACAAAATATTGATCAAACGCGGTTAATTCAGATTCTAATAAGTATTGTAACTGGTCGATAACTTTTTGATTGCCTTTCATGATAATAATCCTGATAGTTCCGGTGTTAAATAGTTATTTGTAATTCGTATCCGCCAACCCTCTCCTGGAGGGAGAGAGGGTTTGATTCCCCCCTTGGAAGAGGAGGGGAGAGATTCCTACATAGATGTAGGCCACTAGAGCAATGCAGAAGCAATTGCCGTAGAGGTTGATAGCTTGAAGACTTTGGCATCTTGGTAGACAGATAACTGATTACGGATTTGGAACATTCATTTAAATAGCTGATTGCAAGTAATTTTCAGTGCCAACATTTTCCAGCAGGTATTGCTGAGTCTCAAGCCAGTCGATTTGTTCTTCCGACTCTTCCAATATTTCAGTTAAACAATCACGGCTGATAAAATCATTGACCATTTCGCAGTATTCAATGGTCCCCACCAGGCATTGTCTCAATTCGGTTTCAAAGGTCATATTGCCTTTGAGTGCTTCGGGGACGTCTGTGCCAATATTCAAACTGCCTAAATCCTGAAGGTTGGCTAAACCCTCTAAGAACAAAATGCGCTTAATCAGGGTATCTGATTCCTTCATCAATTTAATGGAATAACTGTAATCTTTAGATTTTAATTGGTCAAATCCCCAATTCTCATACATTCTGGAATGGAGAAAATACTGATTGATGCCGGTTAACAGCAATTTTAGTACTTGATTAAGTTTCGGATTAACTTTTTTATCGATTTTCATAGTATTTCCGTCCAGTAAACTGATGAGTTAAACCGCCACAACTATACGCCAGTATATACCCGTTCCACCTCAAGATGCACGTTTCAGTGTTCAGCCAGGAAACTTGAACAAGGCATCACTCGCAGGGAATGACTCGTCCTTTCCAAGAGCGATAACGCGGTGCAAGTTTTCTGGCTGAGCACCCGAAGGGCACCAAAAGTAGGCGCTCTTAGGCGAGGCTAGAAACAACCATCTTCTTCGTTAAGCCATTTTGAGCTAGACAGGAAATTGCTCCTTGCATTTCCTGCATACAGTCCATCCTTGGACATAAATGACTAGCCCTAAAATTCTTTGCCTCAAATATGGCTGTTTCTAGCCTTGCTGAATCGGGCATCTTGAGGTGGAACGGGTATATAACAATAGGTAATTGCTTTAATTCAGATATCGATTAAAAAAACAACTTTTTTAGTCCAAAATGTTCTTGACGCAAATGAGAATCATTCTTATAATCATTAAGAACTAGATTAGGCTGACTTTCAGCAGGAACATTTTATGTATATTTGCATTTGTAACGCAATTACCGATAAACAAATACTCAAAGCACAGCGAGGTGGCTGTCATTCGATAGATGATCTTATCCAAGAATTGGGTGTTGGAAATTGTTGTGGTCGTTGCATTAACAAGGCAGAAGACCTTCTTATTGAAAATGCCGGTGTAAAATCCTTTAATCCTGCTAATTTCTCCAATTTGTCTCTTAGTCCGGCTTAAACCCAGAAAGCCGCCAAATCTCGCTCTTATCGTTGTAGCACAATAGATACGTGGCGCACAGAGTCGGAGGCCCCAAAAGCCAATTTACTCTTTACATTTTTGAAGATCTTTCAGAAACTTTTTCATCGTTTATCATACGATAAATGGTGCTTCACCCACTTGTCCTTTGAATTAAATCTGAGACTCTATAGTTATAATTTATCAAGCGGACTTACAGTGTGCGCTGTAAGCGTTACATTTCTAAGAGATTTAATGAACTTCAATGAGAGTCTAAATTTAATTGGTTCTTTTCTCTCCAAGGTTATAGTTTTTGGTGAAGTATCGGATTCTGAAGTTTAAAATTCTCTAGAACTAGAGAAAGGGACTAAGTTTCCGCCCGAGTTCAAAACGTATTTAGACTCATTTGTCCAAAAAATAGCTTCTACCTTAATTGTGTTGGAAACCCACTTGAAGTCTATTATCGTGATCAACTCTCTTGGTTCATGGCGTGCACGCTCATGTCTTCGCAAAACTCAGACAAGCGTTAAAGGAATAAAAACCGAATTCCACTAACCCTTTTTAGAAAAGGCTATCGTTATGTATTAGGTGATACAGAAGAATGCTATTTTAGGCGAAAGTACCTGTTCCGAATACGATGGTTTTATCTGGTTATCAACTTGTGCAGAAATAATAGGCACATGGTGTTCAACGGCCTTATCATCTGCAAACATGGCATTTAGCAAGGTATTACAACAGAAACGCTCTGATGAATGAGGCGTCAGGCAAAAATAATTTCAAGTTTTACAACAGGAAGAGTAAATGATTAAAATTCTAGCGGTAATGTTGTGTTTTATTTCAACGGTAGTATATGCGGGTTCTCCAGAACGAGTACAAGCAGTGCATAAATGGAATGAATTTGTATTCAAAAGTAATTTACAAATTAACTTGCATCACTTTCTATTCGAACTCGCTCGAGATGAAAAATACTTTGAGTACGAATTAAAAAATAAAAATCTAACACAAAAAGAAATACTAAATTTAAAAGACGCTGTTAAACAGTATAAAATCAAAATTGATGGCGGTCATATTCTATTTGACGAAGGAGAAATCCCTCAGATGACCAGCGACGTTTTAACTCGTAGAGATATTAATTTTGACACATCAATAGGCAAGGCTTTTACATCATTTATACCTGTATATGAAAGAGTTTACTGGTCAAAGCATGATTCGAAAAACAAAAAATGGGTT
The DNA here is from genome assembly GCA_964578045.1 of uncultured Kangiella sp. Taxonomy (GTDB): domain Bacteria; phylum Pseudomonadota; class Gammaproteobacteria; order Enterobacterales; family Kangiellaceae. The sequence continues at coordinate 5,783 of CAZOBX010000078.1, forward strand.
GAAGAACTGGGGTCAAAGCTTGATCAATATGGAAGACAAATAGCGGGCAAATTAGAGGTTTTATTCCAAAGTGAACTGGTAACAAAAGAGCAACATTTAATCGATGTCGTATATAAACCCGGAATAAAACAAGGTGCTTATACATCAACCAGAAATAGTCAGACTATCATTAATAGCACGAGTGAAGACTTTCTTAATTGGTATGCTTTAGAGATGATTTTTCATGAAGTTTCGCACGCAGTCAGTGTAAATAGAGAAAGTAAACTTCAGTCCTTGATTAAATCTGTATTTGAGAAAAATGGTCTCGAATCTGAAACTGGTATATGGCATCCAATATTATTTTACACCGTTGGTGAAGTGGTTAAGAATGCAATAGATGTGCAGAAACAAAACTATGTTCCTTATGCGTTGCTGAATGACCTTTATAAAGGCAGATGGAGCTATGAAAATATTCTTATCGAATATTGGAAACCCTATATTGAGGGGAAAGTGACAATGGAAGTTGCAGTAGAAAACATCGCAAAAGAGCTATTAGTACGAAATAAAAACGCCTAATAAAATAATTTATCGGAATCGCTATACTCACCTGATCTAGCACCACTTTAGTCAGTTAAAAACTGAACCACAGAAGAGGTGCGACATGGGCCAAACAAAGAAACGCCATTATGATCGATATACATTGGAGTTTAAACTACAAAGCGTTAAGTTAGCCTATCACCCTAATGTTAATGCCAAAAATATAGCGGAGTCTTTAGGTATTCATCCCTTCATGTTTTATCGCTGGCGAATGGAATTCAAACGAAGAGCATTAAAGGAAAATAAGCCTATGAAGTCAGCAAAACCATCACCGAAGCGACGAGCTCTCAATTTGTCACTACGTTGACAGTTAACAATGTCTTTCCAGGAGCGTTATTTGAGCTCTAGCTCCGCACGTACGGTAATTAATGGGCTAAAGCAATAAGTACGATATTTTGCGTCTTTCTGAGTTTTATCCCTAAAGCTTCATTTTTGGTGTACCTATTACATTTATTGTTTTTACTTGGGCATTCGAACAATAATTGTTTGTTTATCCTCAGAAAAATCCAATTGAATCGGCGAATTATCATCTAATCCTATCTGTCCCATCCAACGCTTCACATTGGCAAAAACATCTTGCTGGCCGGCTAATCGGCTCACCGATATTTCAACATCGCCGATCAAATAGGTAGCAACCCTCATTGAAGATTTATTCGCGGTTTTCATGGAATCGGGAATGTGGGAAAAATCCGGTTGATGATTTTCATCGAACTTCAGTTGCTCAATAAAATAATTTTTAAAACTGGCACTAATCGTATCGATTTTTTGTTTGCTGTCTTTTGCTTTAATAAACCAGGTGGCTTGTGGTTGTTTGTAGATCACCCCGATTATGGTTTGCGGGTTATCGTGTTGTTCCTTGCTATCTTCACTGGTGTTTTGTGTTGCTACAGGTTTGACTTGTTGATTGGTTCGGTCTTTTTGTGCCTGAGAAAATTTTTCTGCAAAGGCCTTGGAAATATTATCCATCTCTTGCTGAGAGTGTTTCTTTTGCTCAATCGGTTGAAGAACCAAAAAGGCAATCACCACAATGGATGCTAATAGAGATAGTATTATTAAGATATTTTTCATAGGCGAGGATTGATTTGCTGTTTCAAAAATAGTGCCGACATTGTGCCTCTATCTGACACTAAATACAAATATACTTTATGCCTTGTCCCCTTAGGAAGCTTTCTGCATGAGCACCTTGCAGCATTGCCAAGCTGCTAAAGCTGCCTGCAAGCACACAGCTAGATGCAAATGCGGTAATCGAGCGCGGTACACCTTCTATGGGGTAGCCAGTATTAGGATTCAGTAAGTGACCATAGCGTTTACCCTGATATTCCAAAAACCGTTTGGTGCTGCCGCTGGTCGCCACACTGCCGTTAGACAGGTGGATCACGGTTTCGGCTTGATTATCATTATTGGCTGACTCTAGCCCAACAATCCAGGCGCGGTGTTGTGAGCTAAATTTTGTAGCTGATAGGTCACCGCCAAAATTAACCAAAAAACTAGCCGACTGTTTTTCGCAAAAAGACCGAATAGTTTCTGCAACTTGATCAACCGCATATTCCTTTCCAATACCGCCCCAATCGATTTGCATGTCTTTGGGCATGATGAAAGTTTGTTGGTTGTAACTGATTAAATCGAATCCGATATATTTCAAAAGTTTATCGATGGCGCTCTGAGTCGGGGGGACTGAATTAGGACAAAATTTCCAGATTTTTCGAAGTACACCAGACGTAATATCGAATAAACCATTGCTGACCTCAAATAGATCTCTGGCATATTCCAGCAGTTTGAAAGTTTCCAGGTCAATTTCTACAGATTGGCCAGCGCTATGGTTCATTCTATCTACCAGATTTCCTGGTATATAACGACTGTATTTATGTTCGATCCGTTTGGTTTCCAGGTAGGCCATCTTCGCGATTTGATGGCAAAATTCAGAATCCAAATTTCTGATCAAAACTTCACAGGGGCTAGCCATCGCATCAAATGCTATTTTTGAATAGTTTTTGTAATGTGTTAGTTGGTAGCCTGGCATAAGCAGTCCCTTCTCCCTTAAAGGGAACCACACGGATGTAGAATATTAGGGCAACGTAGGAGCAGTTGCCTAGAAGGTTCCTTTTGGTAAGATGAGCGTGAATAAATATCTAAAAATAATAATTAAACTGTAAAATAACAGCATCAATTTCAGGGTAAAGATCCAGTCCTTCTAAATTAGCGATCTCCTTAGGCTCATTTGTCGAACTGGGAGTTTGTTTATAATATTCTAAACGAATTTCAGCGCGGTCACCATCATCCATTTGAAAACCATATTTCAATCCCAAGGTAATTGCTGTCATTTCTCCAACACGATAATCTGCGCTAGCGAATGTCGGTAAAGGATTATCCTGAGCCAGAAAGGGGGTATAAAATTCCGCGGCATCCTGTTGATAAAACCGAATATGGGGCTGCCAAAAACTTTCCTCATCGGCAAAAAATAACCAATGGGCGTCAATCGTGTGGGACTTGATTTCCCAATCATTGGTTAGATATCGATAAGAAATATCAAAGACGGAATCTTCCAGATGATATTTCATTAAACCGAAAACGGAGTGTTGAGTTTTTGAATCGGGTCGATTTTCATAAACCAGGTCTTGAGTAACTCCGTTATTATCAACAACACTGAGAATTTTGAACGGGTCAGTTAAATAACCTTCGCTATTGGCAAATCCGTAGTTAAATTGCATCAACATTCTGCGGTTAACCACCTGTGTCCAGCCAATCAATAGCTCGGCTGTGGTAATGGTATCGGAGGAATCACCACGGGTAGCATCAAATGCCGTCCAAAAATCATCCCGGCTGGCAAATTGGCCTTCATCCACAACCATCGAAGTAAACGCGATAGGAATTTTTCCTTCGGGATTATACTGGTCAGATCCCAAAGAAGCGCCAATCGAAAAGGTTGAATTTTTTTGATTAAAATCCTTTGCCCACTCACCATTAAAACTAATAGATTGGAAATCATATTCTTTTGATAAATTGGAGCCGAGAGTATAACGACTGTCTTCGGTTAATGCATCGGTCCAGGATATATTAAATTGAACGCGAGTATCTTTAAATGTATCGTCCAGCGGTGTCGAATTAGCGTTGTTTATAAATTGGCCTTTGCCTGATGGTCGGGTGAAGGTTTGTGGAGTATTTTGTTCAATAGCGCCGTTGGCTGAGGCACCTGTTAAGCTATCGATAAGCACTTTATAGCTTAAATTGCCGGTATCATTATAATCTTTAGCGGCATCCAGTATAAATTCGGCAGCACTGACTCTATCGGTTTCTGAATAGGCAAGAACAGAAACAGAATAATCCCATTCAGCTTCATTTTCTTGTGCGTGCACGTTTCCACCGAGCAATGCCGTTGCTGCGATAGCGAGTTTTTCTGCCAGCCTGGTACTGGATAGTCCAGTATTTGATAGAGTATTATTTTTAGTTAGTTGCATCCGCAGCCACCTCCTGCGAAACTTCGTCCGCCACTGGAGGCTTCTTTACTGAAATAGATATGATCATCGATCGCCTGGTCAAGAGGAGATGAATTAATAGCCATTTCTGATTTAGCCAGCAAATCGCGATCCCAGGGATCGACACCCATTGAAGAACATCCCGACGCTAAAACAATCAATGTTCCGAGTATCAGGGATTTTTTAATTGATTGAGTGGTCATAAATTTATCTACCTGCTTTGATTAACTGTATTTTGAATTTCTTGTTCATACTCATTGATTTTTTTGGTAAAAAATCCTGTGTGAGCTTTAACTGGTGTTCCATTCCTGTCAAAAATAACGCTACTAGGCATGCCTTTGATATGAAACTGTTTGGCTAACTGACCCTTTGGGTCATAAATAATTTTAAATTTAGCTGGGTTCTCTAGCAAAAATTCGGCAGCTAAAGATTTTTTCTTATCCAAATTGACTGCAATGATAATTAAATCATCAGGCGAATACTTTTGCTGCAGCTGATTCATCCAGGGAAAGGATTTACGACAAGGAACACACCAGGAGGCCCAAAAGTCCAAATATACGACTTTGCCTTTGTATTGACTAATATCGAAAGATTGATTGATGTCGAACTGGACGACTTGGTTTGCACTTGTCGGATTGATTAATTGCATTGTAAAAGTGAAAAGAATTAAACTAAAAACTACAAATTTCTTCATTAAAGTTACCGACATTTAGCCATCAAAAATTAGTGGCTAACCTGAGACCAACTGATCGTCTTTTTGTTCCATTTAGCCAGTCAATCGGTCGATTTTTTTAAATAAATGGTCAGTAGCCTGCCGCCTGACCATCTTTCCTCGATTCAGAAGCGCCATAATAGACTCCAGACTCCGCATCAAACATGATCGCTTGATAACCTCCATAGCCGCCAAGGTCAAATTGAACACGATGTCCTTTATCTATCAATGCTCGAACATTTTGGTATGGAATATCCGATTCGATTACTAGCACACCACTGTTTTCCAATTGACTACCACTCGACGCAGTCGGTTCAGTAGAACCAAAATGTTGCCACCTTGTTGCGTCGCCAGCCTCTTGTAAGTTCATCCCGAAATCAATTAAATTAGTCACAATTTGCACATGTCCTTGTGGTTGCATGGCGCCGCCCATCAAACCAAAACTGACAAAGGGTTTACCATCTTTCATGATGAATGCGGGTATGATGGTATGGAAAGGTCGTTTACCCGGGGCATAAACGTTGGCGTGTTTGTTATCCAGAGAAAATAGTTCACCTCTGTCCTGAAAAACAAAACCTAATCCAGGCACAACCACGCCTGAGCCCATGCCGCGGTAATTACTCTGAATTAAAGAGACCATATTGCCGTCTTTGTCGGCGGTAGTCAGGTATATGGTATCGCCCTGGTAAAGCGCGGGATTACCAGCATCAATGCGACTGGCTGCTTTTTCGCCGATGAGCTTGTTTCGATCTCTGGCGTATTGTTTTGACAGCAAGCCTTGCAGCGGCGAATCATAAAATGTGAGGTCAGCGTAATATTTTGCGCGATCTTCAAACACTAGTTTTTTTGCTTCCACCATCAAATGAAGAGTTTCTGGTGATAGAAAACCCATTTCCTTCAGATCATAGTTTTCCAAAATATTTAAGATTTGCAGCGCCGCAATACCTTGTCCATTCGGTGGCAATTCGAAAACATCATAACCGCGATAATTAGTCGAAAGCGGCTCTACCCAGGTCGAGCTGTGCTCGGAAAAATCCCGATAACGAAGATAACCACCATTATTTTTCATAAAGGCGTCAATTTTTTTAGCGATTTTTCCTTTGTAAAAAACATCGCGACCTCCCTTCGCAATTTCGGTAAGAGTGTTTGCCAAGGCTGGATTTTTGAAAATCTGTCCTTTGGCCGGGCCTTTTCCGTTAATCGTATAAACTTTTTCAAAGTCGCCTTTTTGTGAGGATAATCGAGGCACACTTTTTTGCCAATAATAGGAAATTAACTCGGTTACTGGAAAGCCTTGATTGGCATAATCGATGGCGGGTTTTAAAATTTTATTCATTGGCAGTTTGCCGAACTTTCCATGCAACTCAAACCAGCCATCGACGGTTCCTGGTACTGAAATGGGCAACATGCCGTAAGGCGGAATATTGGTGCGATTGAGAGCGGAAATTTCAGATTTTAGTTTTTTTAAGGACAGTCCTTTAGGCGAACGACCACTGGCATTTAGTCCATAAAGCTTTTGGCTTTTTGCATCCCAGAGAATCGCAAAAAGATCACCGCCGATCCCGTTGCCCGTTGGCTCCATTAATCCAAGGGCTGCGTTGGCTGCAATTGCCGCATCGACAGCGCTGCCGCCTTGTTTAAGAATATCTAAACCAATCTGAGTGGCGAGTGGTTGACTGGTGGCAACCATGCCGTTTTGGGCTATGACTTCTGAACGAGTAGCGAAATTTTTTCCGGTGATTCGATCTGGCGCAGCTTGGACTAGATTACAAATCAAATATATTGCTAATAGAGGCAAGAGTTTCATATGACACCTTTATCATTATTAGAGGGATTTTAGTCTATAATAACAAAGGCGATAAGACAAATAGGGATCATGCCGCGATGGTTTCGGATGTAGTTTTGATACGATAAAGTCTCTTGGTGTCAATAAGTTTAGATTAACTGGTACAAAATTAATAACACAACCGTCCGAAAGGGTTCTAACTTGAGACCATCACGATCTGATCAAGTTGAACTCTGATATTCGTTATGTCATATCAAATTTGAGTTGCAAGAATTATTGAGCACCCCCATAAAGCGCATAAACCTGATCCCGCAAGTGTTGACTGGATACTTCATTAGCCGGGATCAACTCACCCACCACCAATTCAATTTTGGCCATAAACATCTTAGGAACGCCTTTCATGGCGATGCCATTTTTTCGACTAAACCAGCTGCCCCAGAGTCCCTTTAATGCCATTGGCACTACAGGCACAGGAGTTCTTTGAATGATTTGTTCGATACCTTTTTTAAACTCTCCGATTTCACCATCAGCAGTTAATTTTCCTTCCGGGAATATACAGACCACTTCTCCCGCTTCTAACGCTGATGCAATTTTATCGAATGCCTTATTTTTCATCGCTTCATCTTCATGGGCTGGAGCGATCGGTATCGCGCCAACCATTCTAAAGAACCCACCAACAATCGGAAGCTTGAAAATACGATAGTCCATCACAAACTTAACATTACGTTTGCAATAGCCACCTATGATCAACGCATCCACAAAACTGACATGATTGCAGACCAATACACAACCACCTTTTTTGGGCACAGAACTCAGATTTAACTGTCTGATTCGGTAAATGCTATTAATTAAACACCAAGTTATGAATCGCGAAATAAATTCCGGCGCTTTAGTGAAAACGTAAATCGCGACAAAAATATTGATAATACCGGTGAATAAAAATATTTGTGGGATTGAAAAATCGAAAGATAAAAGCAGCATAGAAAATAAACCGGAAACCACCATAAATAGTGCATTAAGAATATTGTTGCTGGCAATAACTCTGGAAAGATGTTTTTTATCACTTCTTTGCTGGATCAAAGCGTAAAGCGGTACGGTAAAAATCCCACCAAAAATGCCGATAAAAATAAAGTCAAAAAGCACCCGCCAGTTAGCTGGGTTGTCAAGAAATTGCAGCCAGTTATAGATTGACGTGAGCCCGGTGCTGGTATTGGCGTAATAAAGGTCGATGGCAAAAACACTCAAACCAATTGCGCCAATCGGTACCAGCCCAATTTCGATCCGACCATTAGATAACTTTTCACAGAGGATTGAACCGATCGCGATACCCACCGAAAAGGTTGCTAAAACCAAGGTGGCGACTGATCCTGTGCCTGCCAAAGTATATTGCGTATAGCTGACAATCTGAGCCAAAAATATTGCGCCGTAAAACCAGAACCAGGAGATCCCGAGAATAGCCAGATAGACCACTTTATTACTACCCAAAAACTTCAGATTATTCAAGGTTTCGCTAAACAGATTCCAGTTGATTTTTAGTTCAGGTTCAACCGCCGGGGTTATTGGAATCGAGCGGCTAATCCAATAACCGATTACTGAAAAAGAGAGCAACGCCAAAGAAAGATAAAAGGGAAGATTATGATCCAGTTGACCCAATATTCCACCAATGATGGTACCAATCAAGATCGCCATAAAAGTACTGGACTCCACCAGACCATTGCCACCGACTAACTCATCTTCAGATAAATGCTGAGGTAAAAGGCCGTATTTTATCGGCCCAAAGACGGTTGACTGAGTACCCATCAAAAAAAGCACTCCCATCAATAATTCAAAGTTATTGAGGTATAACCCCAACGAGGCAAGCGCCATAATAAAAATTTCAATAATCTTTATGATTCGAATGCTTTTCGATTTTTCAAATTTTTCAGCAATTTGCCCTGCGGTGGCTGAAAACAGAAAAAACGGTAGAATAAATAGAATAGCTGCGGCAGTAACCAACAGCTTTGAATCCATGCCAAAGGCACTGATACCTTGAAACCCCATCATAATGATTAGAGCGTTCTTAAACACGTTATCGTTAAGTGCGCCAAATGTCTGGGTGAGAAAAAAAGGTAAAAAACGTCTTTGTTTTAACAGCGCAAATTGATCAGGCTCATCATCTTGCGGTTTTGCTGAACTGATTGGTGGGGATTTAGTGTTCGACATGATAACTACTTCCTATCCTCTAGTTATTTATTGTTTTCTACCAGCGGAGTAAAACCATCTGCGCCGCCGTGTTTGTCAAGTTCATCATCAAAAGTCAAATAATCCACACGGCGATCATAAAATACATGAATTTGTGGCTTTTGCATGATGTTATCTTTTGCTGATTCCAGAGTAATATGAACTTCCTCTTTCCAATTGTCACCGATAAAAAATAACGGCGTGCCGCAATGTATGCAGTGACCACGTTTGGCCTTTTCTGAAGAATCAAACCAGGCAACATCTTGCTCGCCGCTAATAAAATTGAAATTGATTTTATCCACTCCAAACCAGGTAACTACAGGACTCGCTTGAGTGTGTCGACATTGAGTGCAATGGCAATACGCGCACCATTTAACGGGCAATTGCACTTGGTATTGAATGCGGCCACAATAGCAACCACCGGAGATCAGTTTGTTGTCGATGGGGGTATCGTCAACTGGATTGTTAGTTGGTAGGTTCATAATATTACCGTTTAATCTTTATCCGAATGAATAAAACTGCCCTTTTGCAAAAAATGAATAATCTGTTTAATGAGTGGACTATCCCACATCATAAATGAGTGGTGCAAGGGTAAAACAATAAAGTCTGACATATTGCGACACTCAGTATTGGATAGTTCAACCACGCCGTCTCCAGGGGCGTTATCAGTGGCAGTTTTATACAGCCAACTGACCGGAATGAGCGGGTTGTATTGTTTACTACCGGCAATAATACCGGTTTCGATATGGGGGTCCGGCAAATTCTTTATTAGCTCACTGTTCGGAACTAATTCACGAGTGATATTAGGGGTAAAATATTTCAAAAAACCGTGCGATATCACGTAAGAAGCAATGGACGTTCCTTTGTTTGGCGTACCAAGCATCACACATCGTGCTAGTTTCCAATGATATTTTTTTGCCAATATGCCCCGGATCAAAATCCCGCCGAAGGAATGACCAACAAAATTGACCGGTTTTTCCGGATCGATCCAGGGCTCAATTTTGTTCAGTATCTGGCCAAGTATTTGTTCGAAATTGTCAGTGATGCCGTTGTAGCCAACGTTTAACACCCGGTATCCTTGCTTTTTAAGAGCGAACTCTATTTTTCGCATACTACGTGGCGACCGACCTAGCCCGTGTAATAATATTATTTGCTGTTCCATGCGACTCATTAATCTAGGGGTTGCAGGCTGATTTGGGTTCGGTCGTTTAAACTGAATTTAATTGGTTTCAGTCGACAGCCCAAAAAACCGCCTGGTATTATTAAAGCATTGCATAGACAAGCTTTCGAGGCTAGTGTTTCTTGCTTCAGCGATTACTTTAGCAATATGTGGTAGATATTTGGGTAAGTTTCGGCTCGATTTTGGTTTAGGTCGTAAATCGCGAGGTAGCAAGTAAGGCGCATCGGTTTCTAACATTAATTTATCATCGGGGATCAAATGAACGATTTCTCTTAAAGGCATGCCGCGTCTTTCATCACATACCCAACCGGTTATTCCGATATGTAATCCCAAACCCAGATAGGCTTTAAGTTGTTGCTCACTGCCTGTAAAGCAGTGCACCACTGCGCCTTTAAGCTTAGGTAAATAAGACTGCAACATTTCAAATTGTTGTTCAAAGGCGTCCCGTTCGTGCAAAAAGACCGGTTTGTTGATTCTTTCGGCAAGTTTTAATTGCTGTTCAAAGACTTTGATTTGTTGATCGGGAGGTGAGAAATTACGATTAAAATCCAAACCACATTCGCCTACCGCGACAACCGATGAATGACTGAGTAATTGTTCAAGTTGAAGATAATGCTTATCGCTAAAGTTTTTAGCATCGTGAGGATGGCAACCGGCAGTAGAAAACAGCTTGCCGGGGTACTGCTGACTGAGTCTAAAGGCTTGTTCGCTTTCTGCCAAATTAGTACCTGTAATAATTTGATGTAGTACCCCTGCGGTTTCGGCCTGTTGAATGACCTGAACGCGGTCTTTATCAAAACGTTTATTGGTTAAATTAACGCCAATATCTATCCATTTCATAATTTTTTACTCGATATGAGAAGTTGGTCTGAGCGAATCAACAGCAGAATTCAGGCTATTGGTGTAGACTATAGCCGCAAAACCTCAATGGAAATAATAAAGGGTTCTTTGGTTATGTCAAACTACACTCTCTATGGAGCAAAATTTTCCCTCTACTCGGGAAAAGCACGTGCTTATTTGCGTTATAAGAATATTCCCTTTGATGAAGTCCTTTCGACGGCTTCGGTTTATAAAAAAATCATTGTGCCTGAAACCGGGGTGAAATTTATACCAGTTGTAAAAACGCCGGATGATGAATATCTTCAAGATACCACCAATATTATCGATCAGTTAGAAGTTAAACATCCCGAAAAAAGTGTTTATCCAACCACCACCAAACAGCGTTTGATTTCGCTTTTATTAGAATTGTATGGCGATGAATGGCTACTAATCCCGGCAATGCATTATCGCTGGAATCATGATAATTTCCCTTTTATCTATCAAGAATTCGGACGAATTTTAAACCCTAAACTGCCTGCTTTTATTCGAGCTTTTTTGGGTAAGAAAATCGGCAATCGATTTAAAAACATAGTACCTCTGTTAGGTATTACCAGTAAAACGATACCGGCGATTGAAAAATGGTATGAGCAAGATTTTTTACCCATGCTTGATCTTCACTTGTCAAAATATCCTTTCCTGCTAGGCAATGCACCTTGTATCGGTGATTTTGGATTCTTCGGTCCTCTATATGCACATTTATCCCGTGACCCGTATCCTGGAAAATTAATGCAAGAGATTGCGCCTAATGTCGCTTCCTGGGTGGAGAGAATGAAAGATGCTTCAGCAGTACAAGGTGGGTTCTTAGAAAATGATGAAATTCCTGAAACGCTAATTCCAATATTGAGCAATCTTTTTGATATGCAGTGGCCTGTATTAGAAGATACTGCCAATCAATTATCAGAATGGTATTCCAGAGAGACCAATGACATTCATCTGCAACAGCCGACCGTGATCCCTCGCAGATTAGGCATGCATTCTTTTACCATTGGTGGCATTGAAGAGCAACGACTGATATTGCCCTATTCTCAGTGGATGATGCAAAGGCCTTTAAATCTCTATCATTCTTTTTCTTCAAAAGAAAAACGGGAAATAGAGCCTTTGTTAAAACAGATCAATGGTTTGTACGCCATGCGTTTTAATCTTGATACGCAGGTTACCCGTGTAAATAATCAGTTTGTGATCGTCTAGATGTTCGGTGTTTTGTTAAATTAGTGAAAGAACCCAGCGATAAAATCAAACGTATTTGGAAAACAGTGCTTGTTATTCCAAAAGGCAAGGTGGCTAGTTACGGTCAGGTTGCTGATCTAGCCGGATTGCCGGGTAGAGCGCGATTAGTCGGTAAAGCATTGGGGTTAGCGCCAAAAGAGCTAAAGCTCCCCTGGTATCGTGTACTTCGAAGTAGTGGCCAACTGGCTTTTGAAAAAGGCAGTAAAAATGCTGAAAAACAAAAAGGATTATTACAACAAGAAGAAGTCGTTGTGTTAAATAATCGGGTTCAATTAAAACAATTTGGATGGCAACCTGATCTTGCAGAAATGTTGATGGGATTGGAGTATTAGTCAATTGGCTTCGGGCTAAAAGATAAAAGACAAAAATGAAAAGACAAAAGATATTTTCACCACGGAGGCACGGAGTAGCGGAGAAAAGAAACTAATTATAATAACTTTTCATTTTATCCTTTCTCGGTATCTCCGTATCTCCGTGCCTCCGTGGTGAATAGTTTTTTAGTATTTAGTTGCTAGCGTTAGGTGTTTAGGAAAAAAAATAGATCATTCTATATTTTAGGAAAACAAAAACTATGGCGTGGATAAAAACAATCAGTTTAGAACAAGCGACAGGCAAGCTAAAACAAATTTATAAGCGGGTGGCGGGCCCTAATGGAAAAATCGATAATATTTTATCCTCACACAGCTTACGTCCGCATACTTTGGACGGGCACATGCGGCTCTATAAGAACGTATTACATCACAATGCTAATCAGTTGCCTAAATCACAGTTAGAGGCACTTGGCCTGTTTGTCAGTTTGCTGAACCAATGTGATTATTGTGTTGAACATCATTATCAAGGATACCGAAGACTGATTGATGATGATCAAAAAGCCGAATCTGTATTAAGTGCTATGCATACCGAAAATCTTGCGCTGGTTTTTGATAAATCTGAAATTTGTCTATTTGACTATGCGAAAAAATTAACTCTCAATCCATCCAGTGTATCCAAAGCGGATTTCGAAAAAATGCAAACGGCAGGTTTTGACGATGGTGAAATCCTGGAAGCCAATCAGGTGATCGCCTATTTTAATTATGCCAATCGAACCGTCTTAGGATTGGGAGTAGAATTAGAAGATGAAGATATCGGTTTTTCTCCAAATGATAATGATGACGAAGAAAACTGGGGGCACAGTTAGCGGTTAACTACCAAATACTCGTTCTAACAGCGCAGTAACTCTTGCTACTGGATTACGGCGGATCTTTTTTTCTTCCTGCGCTAACAGAATAAACAACCCATCTAAAGATTTTTGCAATATATAAGTTTCAATATTTAGATCAGGTTTTTTTGTAAAAGGAATAGAGTCGTAAGTTTTTAATAATTTTGTGTAGTCTCTGTAAAAACCAATTTTTTCCATTGAGTGCTTGATGATCGGGCGAAACCTATTGCTCAATGGAACATGGGTTGTCCGTCTAAAATACTCGGTAGCGGCGTTATCAGGTCCGCGTAATATTTGCCAGGCATCGGTAAAAGTCATTTGTGAAATGCTTGCGATAAATATTTGTTCGGCTCCTTTTGACGCCAATTCTGCAGATCGATTCATTTGTAATTCAAAGCTGTCGACATATTGGCCTAAACCGATTTTTCTTAGTGTCGAACCGACTTTACTCAGCTGTTCAGGAATGGCGATATGAATTAGAGCATTATCACTAAAACCGCCGACTTTACTTGTTTGGCTAATGCTATTACCGGTGCTAATTTCAAGCGCCTGTTTTAATCCTGCAACCACGGTTTTTTCATCTAATGGTTGTTTAAGTTGTTGCAACGAATCTGTTATCTGCTTTAGATCTGTGCTTTTACAACTAATAAAAATAACTGCCAGTGGGAGCGCTAAAATAATACTGAGGTGTCGGCCGATAATCGTCTTGAGTAATTGATGCATCATATGATTTCTTCTTGATATTAGTTAAATTTGGAATAATCTATTCAAAGCACTGTATGGCGTGCAATCTGCGAAAATTATGTGTAATCCCTTTTACAGGAAACTCAGGGATACGCTAGTCACCTGATCGATGAGCAGCACTTCCACGGACTCTCTAAGTGTTCCAGCAGATATATCGATTTTCCTGTTCAGTTGATAAAGCTAGCTTAATAGGTTACGACGATTCTAAAATAAAAAGTAGGTATTTTACAAGCTTGTTCGGCATATTTACCGAGTATACTTTGATAAGGGATAATATTTTGAAGACTAAGAGGAATTCATCGCATGATTTTCTTAGTCTCGGGAATCATGTTTGCAGATACGAAGCTTAAGTTTAATGCATATGATAATCAGCATAAAGTGCGGCTATTAACAAATTGATTTTTACAATTAGCTCCTATATTCTAGTCGCTAATCTAAATCGCATCAGAAGCTAGGATGTAAAAAGGTTTGTTCTACACCGTTTTTTTATCTAACTTAAAGGATGATTGAATTTCGAATTCAATCTAGTTTGTTTGGGTTAATCCAAAATAAAAGCGTGAGGTTAAAATGTCAATTATGCTACCACCTAAAACTGAAAAGTCCCATCCCATACCACAAGAAGCATTCGACTGGTATGACGAATATGCCCATGGTTTTATTGATAGGCGAACATTTCTAACCCGTTTATCTCAGATAGCCACTGTCGGTTGCTCTTTAAGTATCCTGACATCGGCGTTGTCGCCAAACTATGCCTTAGCAGAACAAGTCTCTTTTAATGATTCGGACATAAAAGCACAATATAAGACTTTTGTTTCGGAAAAAGGACACGGTGAAGGGAGAGGTTATTTAGTCACGCCGACTTCTTTAAAAGGCAAAGCTCCGGTGGTTTTAGTTGTGCATGAAAATCGAGGTTTGAATCCCTACATTAAAGACGTGGCTCGGCGATTAGCAAAATCCGGTTTTGTAGCATTTGCACCAGATGCACTTCACCCATTGGGTGGCTATCCTGGCAACGATGATGAAGGTCGAAAAATGCAGCGTTCAATCGACAGAGCCCAAATAGAACAAGACTTCATCGCGGCGGCAACTTTTTTGAAGGGACATCCTATGAGTAACGGAAAATTAGGCGCTGTTGGATTTTGTTTCGGTGGATATATTGTTAACATGTTGGCCGCAACAATCGCTGAAAGTTTAAATGCGGGTGTTCCATTTTATGGTACACCGGCAGATAAATCATTGCGTAAGAATATTAAATCCCCTTTATTAATTCAGTTAGCTGAATTGGATAAAAGAGTGAATGCCACCTGGGCTGAATATGAAACGGACTTAAAAGCTAATAATATTGAATATACAATGTATATGTACCCAAAAGCTAATCACGGCTTTCACAATGACTCAACTGGCCGTTATGATCAAAAAAGTGCAGAGTTAGCCTGGAAGCGGACTTTGGCCTTTTTTACCAAGCATCTTAGCTAAATCATATTCGGATTCTAGTTTATTATTCAGGTAATGCTAGCCAGGCATTTATCATAAATATTTGGCGAAACAATCGCGAATTAGTAATATTTAGGAGCAAGAAAACGACTGTTTTTCAGCATTTGATTGGTTGTCTAATCTAATCTAGTTTCCAATAAGCGCTCAATCTAATTTCACGTCCAGGTTGGGGGATTTGAGCGTTATAAAAACTACCGCTGCCGATCCAAACACCATTCTCATCCAGTCCGCCGGTATTGGTAGTACTCGCCCCGGCACTTCGAACGCCTGGGTGAAAGTAGTCTTGATCAAATAAGTTGGTAATATCCAAAGCCAATTTTAACTGCTTAACGGCCGATAATTGATACATTAAATTTGCATCAACACTGAAAAAACTATCCACTTTATCGAGTTCATTTGTCTCGATGGTTTTTCTAGTGTCGTAATAACGACCTCTCAGATTAAGCTGCCAATGGTCATTAAAAGTAAGGTAAGCGCCCGCATGAAAGGTGTAATCAGCTAGGTCACCCACATCGCGCCAGGCAAGTTCGCCAAACTCGTTAATGACTTTCTCTTCAGAGCTAAGCCAGGAAAAAGTAGCCCATAGTGATAAACTCGTAAGCGACTCCGTTTTAGGATGATATCTGAGCCTGAAGTCTCCACCAGTCGTAAGCCCCTTACCGATATTCAATGCGCCAGTATCCGTAGTATTAAACAAATTGGCGCTGGTCATTCGATAATAATTGGCCGACAGTAACACCTCATCGAATTTGTAATTCAAATTCAATTCAACGGTCTCGGCATTTCTTGGTTGTAAATCCGGGTCGCTGCCTGAACCTTGCCAACCACCGTATAGCAACCGTGCTGAAGGCTCTTGATAAGCTTCACCGTAAAAAAGTTTAACAGTGGCCTTATTCCATTGACCAACGTAACCGGTTCTAATACTGGTTTCGGTGCCAAAGAC